>CAZOXR010000001.1:0-19291 GCA_964583885.1 uncultured Methanosarcinales archaeon
TGAAACAAAAATTATTTAAACCATCAAAATTAAGTTTAAATCTATGGAGTACAAAAAATTCTTTATAATCTGGGTCAGCTTACTGATTATTGTTATTTTAGCTTTAGTAATAATCAATATCCCTAAAACCAAAAATAAAGAAGTTGAAAAAAAGATTATTATTGAAGAAGAAATAATTTACAGCAATTATGCACCTGATTGGGTTGAGAAAATAGAAGAAGCCGCTCCAGACAATAAGAACATAGAGATAAATGTTATCGAAGCGACAGAAGGCAGGGGGGATTTTATAGTCGACCAGGAAAGGTATATTGATGTTGATGGAAATATAATCTCTTTGTTTTATGGTGGGAGCTATAATGGAGAAATTTTTAATAATATATATTATGATACAAAGGAGAATATTAAGATGAGAATATGGGATAGGATGAATCCGGATGATGGTGTTATTGAGGGTTTCAGTTTATTTAAAGAAGAAAATGATGTGTTTGTGATATATCTTTTTGTTGATGAAGACTGGAAAATGCAGAGTAATGGAGATATAAATATAATATGGGGAAATGATATTACTGATAAAGAGAATTTGCATTCTAAAAAATTTGATTTCTCTAATGAAAACAATGGAATCTACATAGACAAAATAATAGAGGATGTTTCGTGGTTTGCAGAGCAGAATCCAATTATAGGAAGGTTATTCTTTGGTGAAATCAGTTTAGAAGATGTTAAAGAAAGTAATTATGACAGGACTTTTATTGCTTTGACTTAATGGTTTGGCCATTTAGTTCCCTCTGTTATCTCGTTTACTGCGTATGCTGCGCCAATATCAATCCCTGTGTCTACTGCAAACTGAAGACCTTCTGTTAAAGCTATTAAGGGTATACCTACCCCAACTAATATCAGGGGTGACTCTCCTACTTCAAGAGCGGTCGCTAGAGTCTCAGTAATTATGCCTGTAGCAATTGTTCCCAAATATACAGACCATTTTGCTGCTTCAGCTAGATTGTGGCTGCCACCATAACAGAAATTAACTCCTTCATCCCAATTATTTCCATGAGGAATTGGATTTACTATTATTGCCTTTGTGTTATATCTGGGAGATTCCCAAATCGAAGCCCATAACCCAGTAAATCCAGTACTCTTATCCACACATTCTTTTACTGCATCTTCATACCTTCTTGGGTCTGTTTTAGGATAATCTTCATCTACAGTATGAGATAAGAAATGAACATTGCCATATCTCTCTCTTGCAGCTCCTTCTGGTATATCTGCTGTTATTTCTATTTCATTTCCATTTTCATCTTCTAATTCTCCGCTTATTTTCCAGCATGCCTTATTTGCTTTCACTATTGCAAGATTTGCTTTGCAAGGAGAAGCTAAATAGAATCTTGAATCCCTTTGGTCCAGAGCGATGTTTGTTAATGTTCCCCCCCTAAATCTATCTTTTCTCAACATTATAATATATTCATTAGCTTCTGAATCAAGTTCTTTTATAAAAGCCCCTTTATAGGGCTCTTTCATTCCAATACTATTAACACCTATTGGCATAAATTTCTGATTTCTGCTGTCTTCATAAGCTATTGACAAAGCAGCTGCATATATCAATCCATACTCTGTTCCTTTTTTAGCAATGCTAACTGGAAGAGCTCTCATGAATCTCGATGAAGCAGCTGATACTCCATCATCTATTAATACTGTTCTAACTGTGGTAAGGTATTCTAAAGATTCTGCCATTTCTTTAGTTAATCCTTTCTCATTCATCATTTTTGGGATGAATTGCTTCGCACCTATTAAATCCAAAGCAGCGTCTCTGCCTTCTTTGCCTTGCTTGAATCCCAAGCTAACCAAATCATGGCCAGATGCCTTAGCTACCACATCAGCTATTTCTTCTGCAGAACTGCCTATAACCTCTAATTCAGATTTAGAAACATATTTCAACATATAATCTGCTTGTGAAAACATACGTACATATAACATAGGAGATACTTTTTTTGTTGCAAACTCAATTCCTGACTTAAGGTAATCTCCTGTTTTTTTTGCTGCTCCTTTGATAAGATTAGCAGGCATTCTTACTGCGCCAGATATTAGTTTGTAAGGCCACCTCATTAATCTGGGTGTCTTTCTCAATACCATATCTGCAAACTTCCCAATCCTCCCTAAAACATAACCTCCCACTGGAATTAAATGCACTCCTGCATTCCATAAGACTATTGAAGTTAAAGAAACATCCAAAGGATCGATAATCCACGCTTGGTCCTCACCATCTGGAAAAGCCTCATAATAAACAACATATTTAGGGTCACCATAGCCTGCAAACCATGCTAATGCAGTATCATGTTCTTTTGAAATGTTTTGAGGAAGCTCAAAATCACATACACCGCAGCTTTGTGTTCTTTCATCGCATTTAACAGTCACAGGCCCATTATTTACTTTCTGCCCATTATAGCAATAAACAGAGGGGTCATCTAGGTCTTTCATTGCAAATGCTGTTCCTGCTCCTATAATACCCGCTATAGGGCCACCTACAAGAAACACATCCAAATCATACTCTTTGCCATACTGCCATGCCCCTTCAGACCAGGAACCTAAACTTCTTGCATCTGCATCTCTAACTGTGATGCGACTTCCCCTACTTTGAGATGACTTTTCTTGAAAGGTATTTGGGTTAATGGATCTTAATATCTTTATTCCTGCATTAGAATGAACCTGACCATCTAAGCCATCTATATGAAAATAATAATTGCTTTCTTCTGCGCCCCTGCCCGATTTATATCCAAGTTTTCCGCAATAGTAGATTCTGATGCCGTTGCACTCAAGCCAGGTAGGTGAATCCAGGCAGCCTTCTCCATTAGCTTGGGTGTTTTGGATAACCTCTCCTGGAAAATATGCTGCTCTCTCTGTCATAGAAACAAGGCGTTTTTTTGAGTCTGATTTTTCCTGTTGGTTTGTTTGGCCTATAACATCCTGCCAATTCATGCCATAAAACCTTGGGCCATATGCTCCCTGTATCCCATTGCCATTCCTATCACAGCCATCTCCTTCTTCGAAATTAGGGTTTCCAGGACAACTTTCCACAGTTCTTGCTCCCCAAACAAGCAAATCTTGTGCATCTGTATCTGTTATCTTTTTTCCACTGTCTTGTGTTCCTACTTTGCATGTTGTTCCATCTTTATAATGGACAGTCAGTTCAATATTATAAACAGGCGTTATATCACTTACAGGGGCAAGGCTTGCTTTTTTAGCTTCGCCTAATACGCCAGCATCTATTGAGATATCACTCATCTGTCCAGCTGGATAATCATCTTCACCATTACAATAACATTCAGCAGCTCCTGAATTGCCGCAATTAACCCATTGCCCTTCATTTGAATCAGGGCAAGAGCCATATTTGTAATCAGCAGCTATATACTGCTCTTCTTGTGTTACTATTTCTGTAGCCTCTTGATTTATATCAAACCTTCTTTCAAAATTCCATTCCCTATAATCTGTAGTGCCCTCTTCAAGCTCTATATGGCCTGAAAAAGAAATTATGTAATAATCAAAAGGAACTTGTTCTTGAGGGATTTTGGCGCCGCCATAAATATCAACAGATTCTCCTTTTGCAACTGAATTTATTGCCATTTGTAAAGCAGCGATAGAATTAGCTGCAATGTTCTCTTCTGAACCCAAATCTTCTTCGTATGGAACAAACTCTTCTGGCCCGAATAATGTATGTTCCCACCAACCCTGCATAGTGTCCTTGGTTTGATCAAACTGCTCACCAAATAAAAGACGAGCAGAAACAAGTATAACAACAAGCCCTATACCCAAGGCCAACAAATATCTCCCAGTTAATACCATCCCTTTTTTTTTGTGCATTTTAACCAAATATATCGTTTGCTTGCTCAATCAAACTAATGTTTTGTTGGGTATTTGTATAGATGATATAAATTATCAAAGATAGAACTAATAAAGCTACTATAAACATGATTACCATCCTTATTGCCTGTCCTTTTTTAAGCATATTTATCACAATTAGCACTTACTTCATCAAAAGGTATTAATAAAGGCATATCAACTGCCAAGACAGTTCCATCTTCCTTATAATCTCTGTCTGAAAATATTTCTGAAAGTTCTGTTATGCTAAAACGAGCCCATTGTTCTCCAACATAACTGCGCAGATTCATTCTTAAAAAGATAACTGCCATTTTCTCATCAGTGCTGTATTTATATTCTATTCCAAAAATATCATCTTCATTAGCGTCGTCCTGCAAGTATTCATAATAGGATGGCGCTTCGCGTGTTGCTAATTTTACTGGGTTGTTCCTTAAAAAAGAGCCTTTATCTGAATCTAAATCCATCGTATCTCCCTTAAAAAAAATTTGTACATCCTCATGAAATATGATCATAGAGCATATATGGCATATCTTAGGTGCCTCTCTTAACTTAAGATTCCACAATTTTAGGTAGTTTGCTATAGAGCCCCCTTCTTTGAATGCCCCGCCATAATTAGCTGGAAGTAAATCCTGGCTAAACAGATCGAGAGTTCCGCTTCCAAGTTCTCCCCAGCACCTTTTTAGTTCTTTAGCCATAACCTCATTAAGCCGGTATCTTAAAACCCTCTCTTTGTTTTGTTTAATATCAAAATTACTCTGAGGCTCATTATACCACTCAGCTAACCTCTTTCTCAAATCCTTTGATATTTCTTTGTTGATGTAAACATATTTAACAGATTCCTGCTCAGATTGCTTAGGGGCATCTTTGGAATTCATCATAACCTTAACTGTTTTTCTTTTACAATGTAAATCATTAAGATTTGTTGGTCCAACCTTAGTAACACTGCTTATACCAGCACTTAAAAAACAAAGCTTATCTTCAACCCCTGTTGTTATAACCTCTGCCCCTAACCTGGTAACCACAAATAATGATACCACTAACACTAATGCAGCAGCAATCTTAACTAACGTCTCTGGTGCAATAGCAGCTTTTTTATTTAACATTCTAACCACCAAAAAAACCCCCTGGGTATAAAATAAAAGCAACTATGACAGCTATAAAAAGAGTAAGGACTATTGCCCCTAATATCAGAAACGATTCGCTTGTAAGGGCTTTCCTGAAAATTCGCATAATTAAATCATAGAAGAAGTAATATATAAAGATTATGTAAAAAAATATTTATTATTCCCCTGCTGCTACACAACATATCTGGGTTTCTGAACAGCCCCTAGCACCATAAGCTCTAACCTTATCTTTACAGCCATCTATTGCTGGCTCACACGCACCATTCAGATTAGGCCCAATACACTCATTCTCTGAGGCAGTTGTAATCCCTTGACCCCAAGTTCCTAATCTTCCAGTGAATATTGCAACCAATACAACAAGAACTATTAAAGCGATAGCAGCAACAATTATTGCATTTATAGAAATACCTTGTGCTTTCTTTGAGATTTTCATGAATTACACCTCTTTATTATAAAATATAGCTATATTATTAAACTATTGCTATATAAAGTTTTCTATTACTTCAACCACATATAGCTAATATTGCCTCTATGCTGCCCGGTATTAGGTATGTTTTTGCTTTTCTTTCTATTATATCGCCGCACTTATCTATTTCTATTTCATTCCCTTCGTGCTTAACTGTAAATGTATAGTTATAATGCCAAGCACCTAAAGTGTCTGCAAAAATATCAACCAACTCACCAGTTTCAGTTTTAAGAGCAGCATCATAAAAATAAAGGTAAATGCAAGAATTTGGCGAACCGCTTTCAGTACAATCAGTTCTACCATCAGGCCAGTTTTCAAAACAGTCCTGAAACAATTCATTAAAAGTCATTCCTTTGCACTTTGTTGTTGTTGACAACAAAGTATTAACAAGATTAGTTGCTATCTCGCTCTGTGCAAACTCTTTTTTATGCTCAGCTGGTTTTTGCAAAATAGCAAATCTTATAACAAACACTATAACAATCGATATTATAATCACAACAATTGCTATTCCCATTATCTCCATTTGGCTTTTCTTCATTTTGAATATGTTGTAACAGTCATTAAACCAAAATTATATTTTTTATTGATGGGGTCTTTTAATAATATTGGTACTTGTGTATCGAGTTTGCTTTTATAATCACTTAGGTCATTATTATAGATAGTGAATTCTGGACCATCAGTAGGATACACTTCTTTAACTGCAATAGTAGCGTATCCAAATATATCAAAATAATAATCCTCATTTTCCTTAAAAATGCCTGCTTCGCCGCTTACAACCTCTACTTTCTTAATATCAACACAATTCTTCTCCCTAATGTTCACCTCACTGCACTGCAGTTCAGGAAGAAATGATGCCTTCTGCACAATATTAATTGCTTGTTTCTGTGTTGCCTCTTCTATCTGCGCTTTAATCCCAAATCCCTGGATCTTTGCAAAAAAAACAAACCCAAGAATAAGTAATATAAAGAATACAAACAAAACACTGATTGTTTCAATCATCTGCATCTGTGATTTTTTGTTTTGCATTTTTAATAGACTAAAGGGCAGTTTTTATCTTGTAATTTTAAGCTGTCCCCCCGTGACTTAATTACATCTGAATTAGCTAAATCTCCAGATAAAGAAATGATATTCAGTAAGAGTGGCAATGCATCATTATAACAACCAGCATATATGGAATTTAAACTAAATGTTCTTTTATAATAAACCTCACTAACAACACCCATTCTCTTAAAAGCATTCATCATAGCGCATTCATACATCTTTTCATCTTCAGCAAAGATTGCTCCTATTAATGATGCTTCTCTTAGGTAAGGTGAACTTCCATCTAAATCAAGGGATTGTGTATCATCCAACTGAAAACTTATACCTTCTTTTATATAAAAAAAGATTGTTCCGCCTTCCATGTCTCCATCTATCTTTATCGCCCTAACATCTTCATCTTCCATATCACTAAAAGCATTTAGATTGCCATAAGGGTCAGAATCCAAAAATACATATTTAACCTTATAATTATTTAAATCATTAAAACTTGGTGATGTTGTCGCATCTCTAAACATAACATTATATTCTTCATCATCAACAGTTATTGTTTTTGGAGGTAATAACTTATTAATCTTATCAGCAAAACTTCCAGGACTGACATCATTAGCAACAATAACATACCTGACCTGTGGGCTTGTTAGATATAAAAAATTAGTAACCCTGTAAGGTATGTTCCATGGCAATGCGCCAGTTGTCATTATTGTCCCTTTTATTAAATCAGGAGCAAATATAACCTTCTCTTTTATGTCCTTCTTTAATTTCGTATTGAATTCTTTTTTCTTGCCAATATAATAAAAATCGCATCCTTCAAAATTAATCTCTTTGTTGGATACAAAAACTGGTTGCCAAGTATAGTCACTCACCATTGAGCCAGTCATTATTGATTCCAAATCAATCAGCAAAGAAGCAGCCATTTTCTGCTCAGAAGCAGCTCTTTGCTTTACGATTATTGTCCCAAAAAAAAGAAGTATAACAGCTCCAGCTATTAATATAAAAATCCAGTTGAACTGCACCTCAATTGCCCCTCTTTTTTTAAGTTTCATCTTAAGGTTGTGGTTGTTTTTCAACCAGAGCATAATCCCCCTGTCCAGTTAGTTTTATACTTAATTTGCCATTAACAATAGGGATGCAAAGTGGATTTAGATCTGGTGGTATTGCTTCATCTTCTGTTAATATTATTTTTTCAACATAAAATGAATCAACCTTGTCGTTAACCAAAAAAATATTTTTTTTGAATTCTGACTGTATACTATTAAGTACAATTGGATTTACGGGATTTGTGTTTATTGCTGTCACAATATCATATTTTAAATCAGCAAAACAAACCCATTCATAACCCCTTATAGAATAACTCAGTTTTTTAACACTCCCATAATCAAAATATATGGACTTAATATCAGACTCTAGGCTTTTCTGAAAACCCAAATATGCTGCTTGGTCTGTCTGTTGCCTTATATTAGCGATAGCCTTGTACCCAAAAACAAGAACCATGCCAAAAATAACAATCGCCAGCAAATAAGCAATTATATGGCTAACCTGAGCCCTTTTCATTTTTTCTTCTTTGACAACTTTGCCAATTTCTTAAAAGTCTCTTTCTTCTCTTCCTCTGCTGTTATCTTTGATAATCTGCTGAAAACATCTGTTTTTTTTACTGGCTTGGTTGTTTTTTCAATAAACCTCTTTCTTTCCTCTCTTTTTTCTTCTCTTCTTCTTGCTATCTTCTGCTGAACTGGTTTTGGTTTAGGAACGAATGGTTTTGGCGCGTGTCTTTTTGGTATTATTGGTCTTGATGGTCTTAGTGGTTTTATTGAGTGTCTTATTGCCGGTTTAAATGGTGTTTGTGCTGGCTTGAACTTTGATATCAGCTTGGATAATCCAGGGATATTAAGTCTAGAAAACCCACCCCTCTTCATAATCTGCGTATAAGCAAAAAAGCCAGCTCCACCTAATAAAATCAAAATACCAAATACCAAAAGCAAAATACTTAAGAAACTGGTGCTTGGGTAACTATTTGGATCCATAGGATCTGTTCCTTTATCAATCTCCTCTTTATCTGAATACATGTCATCGTCACTATCTTCTGAGTCAGGATATGTTCCATAGCTGTACTCATTAAGATTTGCCAGCCCTTCTTCATCTTTGTCTAAATTTGCCTCACTAGGATCGTCAGGGTCAAGACCATGCTTTATCTCCCATGAATCAGGCATTCCATCTCCATCACTATCCATTAATTTTTGTGCACTAGAACAACCATCGCTGTCTACGCTCTCTCCTGATGGTGTGTTTGGACATCTATCCCTTGAATCAACAACCAGATCATTATCAGAATCATCTGTTGTTGGTTTAGAGCTTGGATTTTTTGGGTCTGTTCCAGCCATATATTCCTGTAGATTTGTAAACCCATCATTATCATTATCCAATGCAGCATCATCAGCATTATAAGGATCTAAATCGTGTCTTCTTTCCCATGAATCAGGCATTCCATCATAATCAGAGTCCCTTTCTCTTTGATAACTAGAGCATCCATTAGCATCCACGCCCCTACCAGAAGATGTATCAGGGCAATTATCACACTTATCCCCTATATCATCGCCATCACTATCATCTTGGTCTGGGTTAGATCTATCAGGGCAATTATCACAGGCGTCTCCTAGGTCATCATTATCACTATTCCTTTGGTTTTGATTGCGATTATTTGGGCAATTATCATCAAAATCAAGCACCCCATCATCATCTTCATCTATTGTTGTTTCCTCTGTTACATTAATAAACACATTACTTGCTTTTAAGTTCCCAGAATAATCTCCAACCTGCCAACAAAACCACCTATCATTTGCCAGAGTAAAAGGACCAGTATATTTTTTCAAACTGCATGATGCAACAGATGTTGCACTATCATATTTCATTAGATTAATATCACAACCACTAGCATCTCTGCCATCATCCCTGCAATGTAAGGTTATTATAACAGCATTTTCTGTCACATTCATTGTAATCCAGCCTCTTGGATCTGCTGCGTCGTCTACTTGCTTACTGGTATCCACAGTAACACCATTGCTTGTTCTTTCAAGGCTTTCCAAGCCAGCATTATCTATTGCTTTTGCTTTGATCTTATATTGTGTTTTATTCTCCAGCTCCAAACCTTCAATATAAAATGTATTGATGCACAACCCATCACTGCATTCTCCTCCATCAGCAGACCCATTAGCAATCTCAGCAGTTCCTTTCATAACCCTATAAGAAAACTCCTTGATCTCTGACAAATTATCATACGCCTTTAAGCTAACCCTTAGCCTATCCAAAAAAGGACTTAATTCAGGATGGGTACTTACAGAACTTGTATCATCAACTGTTAGTTCTGTTGGTTTTGTTCTGTCTACTCTGATTTCAAATGGTCTTATTACCTCAGCATCTTCATACACACCATCAATTTCTCTTGTATAAATACATCTAACATTATAATTGTGCCTCCCTTCTGATATGCTAAATGTTTTAGAATGGTCATACTTTTTTTCCTGGCTGCTGTCAAACGCAATATAATCTCCACTTCCGGAATTATAATAGCATTTTGATTTCTTGGTTGTCCTTACATGAAAAGTTACTGAAGATGTTGAAGCCCAATCAATTGGGCTTATTAAAATTATGCCAGATTCTGCAGATGTATCAACTATAAAGCTAAATTCTTCTGTTTCTGAAACAAAATCAGCCCTATCCATACAACTTATATTATATCTATAAGTCACACCATCATCATCGACACTTATTGTGGCGTTGTGCTTTGAAGTCATATCTCCAAAAAATAAATATTCCATCTCATCATAATTGCCCTTGCTGCCGTATTTGCATATTGTTGGCTCATCTGTAGTTGCAGTAACATTAAAAACAAATGGCGGTATTCCTTCTGTAATCATTTCAGGAACATACGCTATATTAGTTATCTCTGGTTCTGTATCATCAAGAATTAATTCAAAGCGTTCACTGTCATCTTCTTCCTTAATTAGTCCTGGTTCTCTGCATTTTACATATAAATATTTTAATTGGTCAGTTAAATCATAATTTTCTGTTTTATGCTCAGTTCCACCAGTTGGTGTAAAATTATTCATCTCATCATCATAGTCATAACCAAATGAGGTAAATTCAGATATCATGTACTTGCAAAAAGCATCCCTGTCCGTGGTTACAGTTATATTTATTTTGCTTTCACTGCTAACACCATAAGAAGGCTCTTTAATATCAATATCTAAAGGCAGAAACTCAACTATAAAATTCAAAGAGCTGTTTTTTCTATTGCCTACTAAGTCCTCTGCTTCAACAGTAAAAGTATAGTTTCCTTCTTCTAGATCATTTATTGGTGTAAAACTGTGCATATAATATATTGGTGGCCCGGTTACCATTTCAAACCCATCATATGACAACCTGATATCACTTCCATCTTTTAGATAACTCAGATTATATCCAATTATACTAACATTCTCATAAAATTTAACCTTAATTGTAGGTTTAGGAGTAGAAACAGCATTGACCATTCCTGCCACTAACAAAATCATGCAAATCAATATTAATGTATTTTTTTTCATTTTAACATGAAAGCTCCACAGTAAAACTCCCGGTTGTATCAGCAGCGTTTGTTGTAGCTTCAATAGTATAGCTATTCGCAGATAAAGTCCGGGAAAGATGAGAATTACTACCTTCCCCACCATCATTATTCCAAAGCATAAGGCTGCCTCCCGCTTCGCCTCCCTGTAACAAATACACATAAGTGTCATACTCGGATGAAATCAGATCTATAATTATTCCGGTATTTGAATCTAAAGTGAATGTGTAATATTTTGCATATCTTCCATCTCTACGAATAGAGGGGCAACCCGATTCCAATGTTTCAGAGGTAAGAATCTCCCCGCAGGAGATAGTAGTAATGCAGGAGGTAGGTACTGTACGTGTTTCTCCACAAAAGTTGAAGTGCGCATCACATCCAAAATTTGACTCCACATTTGGTTTGCAAATTAAGTTTCCAGCACACTCGTCGTCACGAGAACAACCAATTCCATTTATTGGGCAAGGACCAAAATTAGAACAACAAGCAGAACAAACAGTTGTACAATCTGGTATTGTTGTGGTAGTAGAAGATGTAGTTGTAGTAGTGGTTGGAGTCACACAAACACCAAAATCAGGAAGCTCACTATTACATGATAAACCACTGCAAGCTCCAGTATCGCATACCTGCCCTGGAATCATAACGTCTGTAGTACAACCGCCTTCACAGTTTTGGGATTGTATATATCTTGTATAAGTTCCTGTTCCTGGGTCAGTACACTCCCTGTATGTGCCATCACAAGCGCAATCAGTAGCGCATACAGTTGTTGTTGTAGGTGGGGTGGTGGTTGTAGTGGTTGGTGGAACAGTTGTTGTTGTAGAAGATGTGGTTGTTGTAGGCGAAGTTGATGTGGTTGTTGGTGTTGTTGTAGTGGTTGTAGTTCCTCCACCAATTGTTGTGGTTGTTGTAGGAACTGTTGTAGTGGTTGTTGGTAATGTGGTTGTAGTAGTTGGTGGAACAGTTGTTGTTGTGGTTGTTGTACCTGTAGATTCTCCTATTTCTATCTCCCCCTCTGGACCCGCCCTATCTAAAGTTACATAGAATGTATGTTGTGATGTAACAGGCAAGGTATTAGTAGCACTAATCACAAACTTATATCTTCCATCTGGTTCTGGTGTCAAATCAATCATTTCATTAATATCAACAGAATGTGGATTACTAAATATTATTGACCTTGTTATTGACGTGCCTTCTACAGTTATCGTGATGTCAGTTATATCCTGCACATCACTAACAGTTCCTTCCAATGTTATTTCTCCATTGTTTGTGATTGACAGTCGTGCTGCTGGCTCTGCGATTATAGTTTGTGGTGTGTTAATATCAACAACAAAACTTGTTTGATAATTTTCCTGATTTCTTGGGGATAATGTATCATAAACAACTATGCCAACCACATATTCTCCATCTGCAAGGGGGATGTTATCTGGTGTGAATTTAATTTCTGTATCAGAACCTTTTTCTGTTGTTCCAGAAACGCCTGAAATCTCAATTCTTGTATTTCCTGCTGTACCTAAGCCAGTAAAGTCTATTGGGATATTATTAACTAATGCTAATCCTACTATGATTTCTGTAGCATCATGCACTGTGCTGCCATCATCAGGGAACATATAATCAAATTGTGGGGCGCTTATAGCATAAGTTAAAGTAATTGTATCAGAAACCCCTCCTCTATTGCCTGCTCGATCTATTGACCTGACCTGTATT
This sequence comes from uncultured Methanosarcinales archaeon, assembly GCA_964583885.1. GTDB lineage: Archaea > Nanobdellota > Nanobdellia > Woesearchaeales > CAZOXR01 > CAZOXR01. The sequence continues at coordinate 12,800 of CAZOXR010000001.1, forward strand.
ACATTATCTCCTTCTTCTGCTAATTGCACATCTAAACTAAACTGTCCATCTATGGCAGTTGTATTAACATTTGTATATTCAACACCATTCAAAACCAGATAAACAGTTGAATCAGCTTCTGCTGTTCCGGTTATTGGGGTTACGATTGCATTTACATTTGCTCCAGATGATGGGCTTGTTATTTCTGGTTTACCTGGTGAAGTTACATCAACAGTTAAATCTATATAAATAAAAGCATCATCAACCCCTGAATTTGTTTGATCATAACACGTTACAGTAAAGCCATATGTTTCTTCCTCTAATTCACCATCCCATTCTGAAACCAATCTAGGGAACTTGTGTGTTAATTGATCCAAAGTTATCATTTCAACTGGTTTTGTGAATATGTCTTGGAAAAATCCAAAGAATCCTGCATATTTTGTATCTATTGTACAAAGAGCATTCCTGTCTGTCTCAGCCTTTATTATTGGTTTTTTGGTGTTGATGTGATCAGGCATTAAGTTTGTTATTCTAATTTGAGTATCTTTATCAACATCTATATTAGCAATAAACTGGTTTTCTGCTGTATTGCCTGCTTTATCCTCGCAATCAATATAATAAGTTACATCAACATCATCTGTTAATTGTATATGGTTTGTTTCTATTTTGTCTGTTCCTAATCCTGTTTTAAATTCATCATCATCAAAGCCAATAAACTTATCACCCATATCAGCAAAGCTTTCTTGTATAGTGCTGTACTTGCATCTTACCTCTTCATCCGCAGTTACCCTTAACCGGGTAATTAAGCTGTCCCTATAGAATCTATAATTCCTTTCATAATAATTAACAACGCCAACCTCTTCACCATCAATAACCTCAACACTGGTTATTATTGGTTTTACCTTATCAACACGGATATTTATATATTCTATCACTTCATAGCCTGCCCTGTCTTCACACCTAAAGGTTATTCCTGTAGCTTGATCATCCATTAATTTTTCGATAGAAGTAATTTGTTTTGTGTGTGTGTTTAAAAAATCAGGAGGCTCCTCAAAAGGAATCGTTATTTCAATGCTTGGAGAAACATGGTAAGTCATATCGCAGATTGTATCTTTTCCGGTGGTTATTTCAATAAGTGGTGTTTGTGATGTTGTTGCTGCCCTTGCTGGTTGTACCAAAGTTATTTCTGGCTCCTCAAATTCCCTGACAACAGTTATTATATCTGATATTTCCTCTGTTCCTGCTTTATCCTTTACAATAACCCTGAAGTTATATGTTTTGCCAGCAGTAGTAGGAATCATTATCTTAAACTCAGTAGTTGATAGCCAGCTTATGGTTGTAGTGATTGTTATATCAGTATCATCATCCTTTACAATAATACTCTCTTTATCTATTAGTGTATCTGATTTCCCTACCTTTCCTTTAACAGCCAGGATGTTGTCTTTTGAATAGAATATTGTTGTCCAGGTTATTGTTCCTCCAACCCCATAATACCATCCCTTCTCTGCTCCATCTCCATCCAAATCAATATTTGTCATAATTAAACCAGGACCAGTTGTATCTAATGTAACAGGAATAGTAATTGTAGTTATAGGGTTAGTTGCCTTGTCCTCACCACCAAGATATACTATTTTATCATCATCACCTGCTGTTAATGTCAAATCAGCTGTGAATGTTCCTCTAGATAATATTGCTGTGGCATCATCAACTAATTCACCAGAAAATCTTGTTGCATTCATATTCTCATCATCATAACTTCCAGTTATTTGTATAGATTCTGTATTTGTTAGCCAGTTACCATCTGCATCTTGTTTTGAGACAACATACTCATCATCTGATGTATCCAGCCTATGCACAATTATGTTGCTTATATTTGGTTTTGTTTTATCAACAATTAAATGATAGACCCACTGAGATTCTATTCCATATTTTCCTTCACCAAGATCTCTGTTTGCTTTAATTGTAAATTTATAATCTGCTTCTGTAAATAACTGCTCATAAGAGTAGATATAATCTTCCTTAGGAGGATCTGAATCTTGCTCCAATATAGATATTGCTGCTCCGCCATCAATCTCTAGTTCTGCTTCTGTTACAATAACACCCTTATCAGAAGCAAATGTAACTGTTATTTTATTTGTAATCTCATCTTTAAAATAATAATAGTATGGTGAGCTTGTTTCATCTTTATTGACTTGGTTTGTTGTAAATGTTATTCCTGGGCTTTCTGGAGCCATTTCATTTATCTCAAATTCAGAGGTGTCGTTTTTTGAATTTCCTGACCTATCTGAAACATTTATCCATACTGTATAATTTTCAGGTGCTAATGTAGTTATAGATGACAATGCATAAGTTAATTCTCCACCAGAATAAATTACACCCTCCAAACAATTATTTATGTATGTGCCATGATCAGTGCCTTCACTAGATATTCTAACGCAAAATATTCCAATTCCCGATAAGGCGTCACTTAAACTAATCTTTAGATCTTCCAGGTCAAAATACTTCTTTCTTACTGGTTTTGTTGCTTGATCTGGGAAAACAAAACCTATATTTGGTCCTGTATTGTCCATAACAACAACAACTCTTTCTGTTGCCTCTTTCCAATTGCCCAAACCATCCTCAGCTGTAACAAATATATGATAAGTATATTCACTGCTGAAATTAGAAGCAGCTATAATTTGTTCGAATCCCCCTTCTATCGTGTTTATTTCTGCTGCAGTATCTTCATTTACATCTAAAGTATCTTCACTGCTTACATAAAATTTGAGTTTGGCTGTATTATCTAAATCAGTTACGTCCCCTTTAACAGTAACGTCCTCTCCTGATTTTATATAAAGATAAATATCATCATCAAAGTACTCATCCTTTTTATCACCAGAACTAATCTCATCTATTGTTGGCGCATCTGGTGGAGTTATATCAATACCAAGGTCTAAACCAAATGAACGTGCCACAATATCCGCAACACTTCCATCATGATAATATATATCACTGCCAGTATTGCCTGGCTCATCAATACCTTCAAGAGTTATTGTAAGTTCTTCGTCAGTTATAGGCACATTTTCTAATCGAAGAACTGTTGAGTCGCTTCTGTCTTTTAATGTTGCACGAAGTCCATCACCAGATATTACTAATGTAGAAAGGCATTTTTTATCACTAGCAAAGTTAGGGCAATCGTCAGATGTAAATTCATATCCATCTCCACTTTGCTCAAAATTTATTTTTGGATATCCATATAATGGCTCAGATGAAATAACCTCAATGCCATACTCTCCAGGTGCTATTCTTATTCCAGGGGTATATCCCTCACTACGTAACCATGTAGCAATATTTCCATCCAATTTTAATGTAAAGCTAGGAAATACATTATCAATATCAACATATTCACAATAAGGGTCTTCTGTCCCATCTGCATTATCTGCATCATCAGATTTTTTACCATTCGCCCTAGCCTCAACAGCCTGATAACATACTGTTCTTGGTCCTGTTAGTATTAGAGTATCTGCTGCTGCATTAAGGGTCGGGGAACAACCAACAGAAGCAACATCACAAACATGGCTATTACATCCAAAGCCAGCCTCTGGCTCATCATCACAAACAAATTTTATTGTTGTTGGGGTTGGATGTGTTGCATTAAAATTAAAACCAGCAGTTTCTGTCTCATCTTTAGCTGTTATTGTTGGTGCTTGATTATCATAAGTGAATATTACTTGTAGTAGATCTGATGCCTCTACGCCAAAACAAACAATATTATATGTATTTGGACCAGGAACACCAGCTGATAAAAGTTTATGTAAATGATAACCGGGATTTTCAATGTCGTCTTCTCTAGATAATACATTACCGGCCGGCATTTGACTATAACCTACAACATCAGCATCTGTGCTATATCTGCATATAACAGCTCCAGGTGTTCTAACAATAATATCTGGTTGTGTATCATACACCCTAAGTAGCGGTCCTACAAGCACTCTACTAGGGTCATTATCAATATTAAAAACATAGTCTTTTGGTGAAGCTTCATTCCCAATAACATCCGTACAAGTTACAGTTAATGTATAAATAGCATCCACAAGACCATCAAATTCCCTTGTATAGCTAGTAGCATAACAGTCAGAAATTGGCTCATCAATATTTAACCCGCCATTTCCGTTAAAACCACACCTAACTGGTTCTTCACCAAACCCAATTGTAACAGTTAGCTTTGTTCCACTAGGTGTTCCTGCTTCATATGATTCTGTAAAATTAACAGCATTGTCTTGCTCAGGCATTGTTGGTGGTGTTGCATCTACCTCGAAGTCTATTTCCCTAATAGCCTCACTATTCCCATATCCATCTTCTGAATAAAATCTGATATGATTGGTGCCATCTATCAATGTACTGCCACTACATACTGAGCCGCCAGCCATAACTTCCTGACCAGCACTCAATAAGCTTATGGTATTTCCAACTGAGCAATCTGGAGTGCACCTTGCTTCTTCACCATCATCAATACAGAAATGCGTCTGTGTCCCGTCTGTCTCAACATACAAATCCTCATCTCCCCCCAGAATCTTTTTAGGAAAATAAATATTAGTTACAGGCAGCACATTATCACTTTCGCAATTCGAAAGCCCTTCACAATCATCGACAGTATCAAGATCAGCATCTTTCACGCACTTTTGTCCATTCCAAAAACAAACACCAAAACCGCATATGTCTGGTGTTTGGGCTGCGCGATCACCACATTGTGATATATCAAGATCATAACAGGTTGCACCTTCACAGCTTTTTGATGTTTTTGATGTATCAAAATAATTACATGTATAATCCATTTCAGCAGTTGTTACACTTAACAAGCCAGCTTTTTCAAGAGTGCATGCACCAAACATGGAATTATCATCTTCATCAGAGCAAAACTCGCAATTATCCTTACTTGTATCAACACAAACACCCACTTTCAAATCATCACTTATGCTGCTTGCGCCATAACCCCTCCATTCACAATTAGGAGTTCCTTCTTCATTAATTCCAACCTTGCAATGATCACTGGCGCACGCACCAGCTGATTTGTAATCATAACAATCAGACATGCCAGTACAAGCATGGCAGGAATCTATGGTTGTTTTTGAAAAATCAAAAAAAGTATACGCTCCTGTTTGACCAGAATAATAAAGTGCAAAAGGATTGCCAGTATTATCACAAGAACCATCATTTCTGCATTGAGCATTACTCCCATCCATGATGCATACCTTACCATCCCTTGCGCAATTTCCTCCTGATTGTATATGTTTAATATTAGAGGCATCACAGCCACTATAAGCAATATTATTTAAACAAAAATTAGCAAAAGGTGTTCTTCCCACACAGCTTTTATCTGAAGGTTCAGCACCAGATGAACGAATACTGCTAAAATCAGATTCAACCCCTGCATAAACAGCAGTAACCACATAAGAATATTTCTTTCCCCATCCAGCAGTGTTATCTTCATTAACACATGATGGTTCTGAGCAACTATCTTCCTCCAAAAAGTGCCAATCAGCGCTAACACAACCAGAATCACATCTTCTATATATTCTATATCCGTCTGGGTCTGGATCTCCTGATACAAGATTAGGTTCTTTCCATACTGAGGTAAATCCGCTGCTGCCCTGTATGGCACTAACAGAATCCAAATCTGGTTTTTTTGAAGTAAAGTCTGTACATGTTGAAAAAGCAGATAGTTCAGCACCTTCTGGTGTTGGGGTTGTTGTTGTAGTGGTTGTTGAAGTAGTTCCTCCCCTTGTTGTTGTTGTAGTTGTAGAAGATGTTGATGATGATGTTGAAGTCGGGGTTGTAGAAGAGGTTGTTGAAGATGTTGAAGTAGATGATGTTGAGGTGGTTGATGAGGAAGTTGTTGATGAAGTAGATGGTGGTGTTGCTTCTGCCACACCGCAAGCACTATCACAAGCAGAACCATCAGGGTCATCGCTTTTTTTTATAAATTCAAAATTTGGTGGATTCACATCAGGATCTCCATCTAATTTTGTTGGACATAAAGGTAATAAATCAAATGTAGCCGCGTCATTACCACTTTCATCAGTATAACAACAACAATACTTATCCTCACATACTTCAATACCTAATTCTCCTGCAACATCCTCGCAGTTGATAGATATAAAATAAGGTGGTGTTTGGCATTCTGTCATATCACTAGGAAAATATTTTCCGCCAGGATAATAAGTATCGTAATCCTCATGAGTAGCCTCATCATCTTGAATATCTGGTTTATTCGTATAACATATATCGTTTATCACTGCTCCAGGATTCAAACAGCAACCCTCTTCTGAAAATACAGATTGAGCATTAATAAGAGAGAATGTCATTAATAAAATCATAAATATCAAAAACTTCTCTTTTTTCAAAATTAATTTTTTCATCCTAAAGTCCAACTCTGTCTAGCAAACCTAAATATATATGGCTGCCCACACAAAAAAAAATTTAAAAATTAAACCAAAACATTAATAATAGCAACGGGAAAAAAAACATAACATA
>CAZOXR010000001.1:19301-29071 GCA_964583885.1 uncultured Methanosarcinales archaeon
GGAACAACATCATTCACTTCAACCTTAAACAAATTAGAAAGGGTCTCTGGATTAAAGTCTGTATCACTAACAGACTGTTCCATCAAATTCTGTACAAAACGATGCATGCTCTTTAACCTAACCTTGACCGTCGTACTAAATTTATCAAGCTCTTTTATCTCTCCTGTTGCTTTATTCTTGATTTCAAGAGGATACGTTAGATAAACATTAATACCATCATCACCAATATCTACATCTACATCCAATTCAGCTTCTTTTGTTATTTCAAAACCTCTAAAATTAGATTCATAGTCAAAAAGACAACCAAACTCTTCCTGTTTTGGGTCTGGTAGAACATCTTCTGCCTCAAGCGCCCCTTCAAGATATCTCTTTAGATTTTTTTCAATATTATGACCAGGGTCTTCTTTATTAACGTTAGGCAAATTACGAGCACCAGATTCCCTGATTCCATAAACTAATTGATTTAAGATGGGTTCGCCCGGAACCTCCAAATATGAATATGGAAGTGGGTTTTTAGGTATGCCGCCTTGCGACAAATACACGTAACCCCCCTGTTTCCCAATTATCTCCAAACCATTCTTAACAGTCTTATCCAGGCACTCAACAACATAATTATTTATCTCCTGTATCTCTCTTGGCATCTGCTGTATTGTTATAACCTCTGTTTTTGTTCTTTCTTTTGTTGTAAATCCAGCCATATAAACCACAAAGCCAACTATAATAACTAATAATATCCCCACTATTATGAAGAATGAAACCTGCCCTCTTTTTTTCATTTCTTTATGCTCAGTTAATTCCATTTTTATTATGATTCTTCTTCCCAATTTTCCTTTACAAACCAAAATTCATGGTTTTGGCCTTTAATCTGCAAGTCTGGATTGGTGTCAGTAATCCTAATAAGCTGATTAGGCGCGCCGTCTTCATCATTAGGGTCGTTAATTATTTCACCAGTTACTTCTATCAAACCAACATTATAATCAGCTAAACCAGCAATTTGATTTGGATTTTCACTATTTCCTTCAACTATGCTGTCAGCTATGGTGTACATGCTGCTCAGACCAACATTAATATTAACATTAAAATTTTCATAATGCGCTTTATCCTTTGTTTTTATATGGGTTACATCAATAGGATAATACAGATTAACAGCTACACCATTTTCAGATATCTTTACTTCATTATTTTTCCCTTCTTGTTGTATGTCAAAACCCTGGTTTTCTAAAACAGAAAAATCAGCGCAGTCATCGATTGTGTTGAGTATATAAACCTCTAGCTGATTTTGTATTGAAAGGGGATTAACAACTATTTCTTCTTCGACTATTTTTTCTTTATTCAAATCAATCAGCTTATCCTTATTGACGGTTATTGCATAAGCAACATAATAGCCGTCTTGTTCAAAAGGAGATTGTATAGTAGCCTTGCTCTGCGGTCCGCCTTGTTCTGTAAAAATATAGCCAGCTTGTTTGCCAGCTAATATCAATCCGTCCTTGGTTGTTTTTTCCAGGCACGATGTAACAAAATTAGCTACCTGCTGTGTTCTTGTTGTGCTCTGCTGCGTTATCCTGACATTCTTCTGGCTTTGCCTTTTAGTTGTCGAAGTAGCAAAATAAATGACCAACCCTACCAAGATAAGTCCAACTATTCCAACAACGACAAATGTTGTTACTTGCGCTTTGTTTTTCATTTTTCAATCATTTTTTTGTTTTTAGCTGCTTGGCTATGAATAGGTAATGATAAGTTTTGGGTGTCTTTGAGTCTGTGTGTCATCATCTTTTGAAACGAAAATCTGATGACAATTCGTATCTTCTTGTTGGGACTTGAGCAAAACACCATGATTTGTTAATGGTTTACTAATCCAGTCTGGAGCTAAAGAAGTTATATCAAATGTTTTCCACACATAAATATCTAATCCAACAGGAACCTCTGGCTCTGATATGGGGGTTGAAGCTGGGACTGTATCTATATCTCCATCAAACTCTATCCATTCGCTTGACACCTTTTCAGCCTTTATGTTCATAATAGTATCTTGTACATCGCAATGAGTACCATAAACAAAAAGGTTAATCTCTGCGCTGCTAATCGGCGTACCAGAAGGTATGCTGGCTAAATTAAATTGTAGCAAAGCACGCGAAGGCCAGTTGAAGTTACCAATCACTATGAACTCGTCATCAAAAAACGCATTAGCGCCAACCTCAAGCCCAAGCTCGACATCCTTCGATGCATAAAACACAGTAGGTAGTGAACCGTCAGGTATTGTGGTGGTTGTTGTTGAAGGAACGGTTGTCGTTGTGGTTGTAGTACTTCCTCCATCAGTTGTTGTGGTTGTTGATGAGGATGTTGTTGTTGTGGTTGTTGAGCTTGCCACCGCACAATAGCCTATGTCAGAATCGCATCCAACATCTCCTCCCATATCCTTAATGCAAATCAGGTCTCCAGCACATTCATAATCATTATCACAATCTCTTCCATTTATTGGGCAAGGACCAAGAGCTATACTTCTACAACAACCAGAATAACAACCAGTTGTACAATCTACAGACTCACATGCAAGCTTCACAGTAAAATCCCCTGTTCTCTCAACATTGTATGTTGTAGCTTCAATAGTATAACCATCTCCTGCACGTACATATTTTATTATACGTGAATTAGTGCCATCTCCTCCATCATTATCTGCATTTACAACCGGTCCATCCATACCTTCTCCCATTAGTACATGCATATAAGTATCCTCAACTGACTCCAAATCTATAGTTACAAGTGAATTTGAAGCTAAATTAAAAGTATAATATTTTGCATACTTTGTACCTCCACCACTAGATTGGCAAGTTGTTACCCAGGTTCCAGGGAGAGATTGACCGCAAGAGATAGAGGTAATACACCCGGAGGGCGTTGTAGTGGTGGTTGTAGATGAAGTAGTTCCTCCACCAACTGTTGTTGTGGTTGTCGGAAGCTCCGGTCCTCCTGTCTTAATCCTTAATTTTGATGTAATGTCTTGCCAGATACTATCCAATTCTCCTTCATCCTCAGATGCGATAACACCATACTCCCCCCAGGTATTTGGGTTTTCTGGTTCACAACCTAATGAAGATATTGAAGGATCAGCTAGTTTATATGAATCTATAAATCCACAAATATCTGTATTATAAAACCCCCTGTATTGAACAAACAATTTATCTTTATCTTCAGAAGAATCACTTTCTAAAACAGCATAAACTTCTTTGCTGAGTGATTTATATACATAAACCTTCTTGAATTGTTTAAGGTCATTTAAAAAAGGAATTGGTTCTGGTGTTGTCATTCCGGTAAATAATCCTTGGAACCAACCGATTGCAGCATCTAACCACCCCTGAATTACATCAGTAACGCTGTCAGGTGAATCACTAGAATAAACCACTGCATTAATTGTAGGATTATAATACACATCGGTTGTGCCGCATTTGGTAAATCCATCATCTGTTATTCCATCGCATGCTGTTGTATCGACACCAATTTTCTCTAGAATGTGCTCTTTGCTGCCAGATAATGAATTGATAGAAGTTCCAAATACAACCGCATTAGGTGGCACTATGGGGAATTTAATAACGCAAAAATTATTAACTTTAGCTGAATCTAAACCACGAACATTATTTAAAGCCTTGCCTGGCTCATCACAATATAAAACAAAAATAGGAGTTACCTCTGATGCCACCCAAAATAAATGTTGCGCAATTAACTTTGTTCTTGATGTCCATTTTGTATCTGTAATATTGGAGCCTGCATAGATTGGTTCGCAGTTATTATCTCCTTGACCTATAATTCCATTATCATCGAGATAAGTCCCTACATCAACACACTTATTTGTTTCACCAGCCCAGCATTCATCAGGAGCGCAATAACCTGTGTCAGAAGCGTCGTTATGTTTTGATTTTTTCTTGTATGTTTTCCAGTCAGGGGTTGCGCCTACAAGTATGCAGTTGTATGCTTCTGATCCATCTTCACTTATTGCATACGGGCTGTCTGGTTCTGCGCTTGGTTCTCCTTTAACACAAACATTACCATCCCAGCAGTGGGAGTTTGGACAGCAAGCTGTAAGAACATCTATACTGTTATTAGCTAGTTCAAGCCTTATATCATCCACCCAAACCACTTCCCCTTGATTTTGACTATCGCTGCGAAGCGCAATCTTTACTTTGGAGCGTGATCCACTATTAAAAACTGCTGTGACATGAGCCCAGTCTGTATCTCCTGAAATAATTCTACTAGTTGAAATTGTTGTCCAACTATCAGGCTCAAATAAATAAAGGCGTGCATCATTATGGTTATCTGTTTTGATATAACCAGAAAGAATATAGTCTGCACCGGGATTGATATTTATAATCTGGTAATAATAAGCCTGATTGCTGCCATCTCCTCCAGAAATCTTTGCACTGTATGTTCCGGAGTTTTTTTCATCAGAAACTATTTCATATACTGCACCGCCACCTTCTGTAGTTTGCCAACCAACAAGAGACCCATCCCCCTCTTCAAATCCTCCGTTAATCACTGATTTAACAAATTCACCATTGGTTGATTTTAAGGTGTCTATATAGGTTCCATCAGCAAAATCATTACCATTATAGTTAGTAGTTGCATCTTTCCATTCTTTAGCCACTAAATCACAATAATACCTGCTATCTCCTTCAGTATCAGAGAAATGCTTGCAATCTGTTGGTGTATTATTAATGTTGCCTGTAATTATGGCATTTAGTTGACCTACTTCTCCACCCGATAAACCACAGCCATAAAACGTTCCCCCCCAATTAAGTATTTTTGTATCTCTTGCGCTGACTAAAAGGGAAAAAATTACTGTTAACACTATGAGAAACGCAAACATTATAATCTTTTTTTTATTGTTCATCTTTTTTTCAGGTTAATGTAACTGCTACTAACTCATCATTAGCAATGCCTTGCCCATCCCAGCAAGCAAAACCATTAACTGTTGAAGAATCAATGTATGTCTCACTTGGATTATCTCCACAACACGCCCCTCCAGTCCATGTATATCCTGGCTGTTCCTGGCAGATTTGTGGTTGAGTCATTACAGTTGTGCCGCCAAACCAGTCTGCAGTTCTAGTGCAATACTTGTTTTTGGTAGCGTCTGTTTTCTTTAAAAACAACCTGTCAATGTAGAAAATATTAACAAAATCATCAGTTGTACTGCCTATTGTATCTCTATGCCCCTGCGTCATATTCAAATCACTAGCATTAGCAAAAAACCTTATGTAGGCTATTTGAGACATGGAAGCAGATAAATTGTTGTCCAGATCAATAATGATATGATGCCATCTTCCTTTTTCATCTCCGCTTGTAGAATATGCTAGAACGTCTGTGTTATCTAATATATTCTCATTTTGCTTATTCATAATAGCCATCTTTAGAACTTTTTGAAATGGAAAGAAGACAAAGAATTCTAATGTATCATAGCTAGTCCAATTTTTTATGCCAATGCCATGGAAAGGTAAGTTATATTTTGGCTGATATCTTTTTAGTCCTACTTTTAAAACATAATTTTCATTTATAAATCCATTAGTTTTATCTAGAATCTCCCGTTGCCTTGGATTAAATTCGAGTAATGAGTATATCGGTTCTCCAACCCTTCTTGTTGCTAGTCCATTACATTTGCTGTCTAATGCGCAACCGCAGCATTCTGAAAATAATCCTTTGCCACCCTCATCATAGCATATAAATGAATCCAATTTGGGATCTGAAGAAGCATCAGAGTTGCAGACATCACTAGCTTCGTTATCATTGACTGAATCACATACATCTCCAAGACCATCTACATCAACATCAGACTGATCTGGATTTGGATGGTTTGGGCAATTATCACCAGAATTTACTACGCCATCTCCATCCAGGTCTCCATTAATATCATCTTCAATCCCATCATTATTGTAATCTACAATATTAACTTCACTGATCCTGACTTGGGTGATTGCTGCTCCTTCGACATTTTCTGTCCCGCCACCACCGCCATTACCAGTAGTAATTATTCCAACTTCACACTCACCGAAATCCTGAAGGCCTCCATCTTCACTTACAATATACGCATCATTCACTGAATCTCGCACTATAAAATCATCATTTATTATTGAATAATCTATATCCTTTGCTACAAAACCAAAATTGCCTACATTGCCTGCGGCATTGCATGCAGCCCATTTAGTGTAAGGATATTGGCAGTGAGATATGACATTAAATACTAGCTTTTCTTTAGTATCCTTAATCTCACTGACCTTATATTTATCCTGGTTTGTATACTTATGCCAGGTATTATCATTCAGACATATATATTGTCCATCATCACTAACATAACCATAATCCTTTGCTCCATCATCACCGCAACAACCATCAGAACCTCCAATAATAGTGTGGTATCCCATTTCATAGTCCATATCTGGTTCAAGCTCATGGAGCCATTTAGAAGGACATTCTCGTATACATGAGACAGTCCATAAGATGGAACCGGAATTAGCAGATTTGTCTTCAAAATCTATTTCAGTGCCAATAAGTTGTTTTTTAGTATTTAGTTTTAATTTGAATGTAGCTTTGTCTTTTTTAGCATCTTCATTAGACCATGTTAATGTCGCGCCAGGTGCAAAACCTTCAAATACGCGTACGCACCAATCAGGACTATCACAACCTGCTTCATTCCATCCATCTAGATTCTTAACTTCAAGTCGATATTTATCTCAAACGAGTGGAATGGGATATTCGAATCGAATGGTTTGGTCAAACATGAAACCATGATACTGAAATGGCATACCAAGTCGCCCTAAACAATCATCAGTATGTCCTGATGCTGCAAGTGCTATTTTGTATGCTCCATCAGTAACTTCTTCTGTACTAATTAATGCTTCTTCTGCACAAAGATAACCTCTTTGAACAATAGGGCATTTAATATACCTGCAATTATCCTCTAAGAATAAATTATTGGTATCTGAGATTGTAAGAAGAGCATTGTTCCTACTTTCATACTCAGAGGATATATAGTCCCTATACCCTGCTTTCGTAAACTCGTCTTTACCTGTCCAATTTTGCGATGAGTATACTTTATTATTTTCCTGGCTAATAATGTGGGTGTCTGGATCTTGATTATGATCACTTCCACCCACATAATACTCCCACCCAGCATAAACCAAACTAGAAGACAGCAATAAAAATACTGAAATCATCACAATAAGCTTCAACATCCTAAAACATATTCCATTCCTTTGACTCATATTTCAAACCCCAAAACTCCAAAAACTCTTCAAAATAATTAACCTCTTTCAGCGGAACCAAAACAACCCCAATGCCAAACTTAACCCCATTTATCTTACGTAATGCTGCACTCAAAGCCCGTGTAAACTGAACCTTCTTAACCTGGCTTAGCTGTTTCAGATTATAAGAATAAATCTTCATTGGAACTATTCCAATCAAATCCTTTAAGAACTGATTCTCTTTCACACTAAAACCCTCAGTAGTAAGTGTAAGCCAGACAGGATTCTTATAGGCATTACTTGATTCTATCTGATTTATATTAATATCATCCATACTCACATCTTTTATTATCTTTGACTGCAGCATTAAATCCCTTTTACTGACAATCAAAGCAACATCAATGCCCCTCCCCCTAAAATAAGAGCCATAAACAATGATATCATAGACTTCAGGATATTTCCTCAAAACATTCCGTAAAGCCATCTTAAGAATTCCAAACTTAGGCAATTTACTATGCCTTTTCTCTGTTTTGTATTCCGCCATTGAAACAATAAACAAAGGGGCTTTCTAAACGCCTGCTTGTTTATAGTAATATTTCCCCCACTATCTAAGAAACAGGAACAAGCAGCTCAAAACTCCCTCTTTTTTCCTCATTTTATTATTTTTATAATTAATTATTATTCTGAAATTTACTATTTATAAACTTTTCTAAAAAGTTGAGAATTTAAGAGTGGTTTTTATCAATTTTTTAATTTTATATTGGTAATTTTCGTCTTATTGGTTTATTTTCATTGATTATTTGTTTTTGAATCTTTTTTCAATGGTTATTTTTTATTAGTCTGATTTCTATTGATTAATTTCATTGAATTCTTATATTGGTGTTCTAAATGCCATTCAACGCCTTCTTAGCTTCAGAAGGATGCGTGCCAAGTAAACAAAACAAGCTAACTAAATCATGAACAGCCCGAAGTTCATAAGGTTTAGAACTAAAAGATGCGATGACCATCTTAACCTTATATTTCCTACAAAGCCTGATGTTCTGCTTTATCCTTCCAAGCAGCAAAGGCTTCTGCTTACTGTTCAGAATAGAAGAAACAGAAAAACCAACAGCAACATTATTCTCTCTGGCTATTTTACAAAGCACCTGGTTGAGCCCTGATGCCCTGTGGTGGATATAATCTGCCTTTAAACTATTCTCAAAATCATAGACAATATCTACTTCTTTTCTTTCTAACATCTCTCTGCTTTTTCCAGATGCTTTTGCAGCAACCAAATCATAACACTTATTCTTAGACTTCTGTTTCAAACCAAAAAACAGTTTTAATTTGCTCTTCTTCAATTTCTCTTTGCTCTTGATCAAGTCATCAGCAGAGCCATAAACAAAACACAACCCATTATAACCCAATCTAGAAGCCATCGAAATAAACTCTTTCTCATTTCCTTCTGGAAAAACAACATCACGCATGCATCCCACCAATTATCCTGCAGACATTGCATATATTGCCCATGCTTGGCTCCCTGCATCTGCTGCAATAACTCATCTTTTCATTACTGCTATAAAAAGCTTTTATTTTTTTCTGGTTATTCAGAAAATTATCAATAATATTCTTCTTTGTTCCTGGAAATTTTTCAGCATAATCATTCAACAAATCCCTGACAGTATTCCTATATGCATGCGAAGAACAGGGGCATCTTCCATAAACAACATCAAAACCAAGCAGCCTGGAATATTTTTCAATATCTTTTTCATAACAAAAATATAGCGGCTTAACCCTGGCAACAAAGCCTTTGTCTTTAATCAGGCCAGTAACTGGCCCTAGCCTTGCAGACAGATTAATGCTGTTTCTCAAAAAGTTTATTAGTATTGATTGTGATTCATCATCAAGATTATGGCCAGTAACTAATTTTGTTTTTCTCAGTTTTTTGGCGTGCTTGTTCAATAAACTTCTTCTCAAAACACCACATACAGCGCAGGAGTTAAGCTTAAACCCTTTTGACCTTAAAACAGAATGTAGATAGCATAAAGAATGGCCAAACTCGTCCTTGAATGAAATCTCATGTAATCTGATCTTATTTTCAGAACAGAAACACCTAATGTTCTCCAGGTTCTTCTTGCTGTAATCCCCAATGGAGGTATTGACAGTTATGGCCTCAACATTCTTAAATAATTTATGGAGTAGATATAAAACAACAGTGCTGTCTTTACCGCCGCTGCAAGCTACAAGTATTTTATCTTTATCAGTAATTGATTTATATTTTTTAATCGTTCTGCTAACTTTATTCTCTATATATTTGATGAATTGTTTGTCTTTCATTTTTTATTAATATTATTTTTTAATTTTATTAATTTTTCGTTTGTTGACGTGTTTTTTAATGGTTATTTTTTATTGGTTGTTTTTGTTTTATTGATTTATTTTTAAATGATTGTTTTTTTATTGAAATTTTTATTTAATGATTATTTTTCTATTGATTAATTTTATTCTTGATTTGTTTTTTATCAGTTGTTTTTTAAATTTTTATTGAGTGGTTCCATATTAATTTCATAATTT
>CAZOXR010000002.1:0-25841 GCA_964583885.1 uncultured Methanosarcinales archaeon
TATGCAATGGAACCCCTTATCTTCTTTGCCTTAATGTTGCAGTAACTGAGTGTGCAGATAACGATCTTTGCTGTCCATCTGCCTGTGTTTATGACACTGATAAGGATTGTGAAAAACCAATTATTTGTGGTGATAATAGCTGTGAAGCAAATGAAACAAGTGAGAATTGTTGCAATGATTGTGGTTGTGCAGATGGTTATGAATGTGTTGAAGATAGTTGCCAGAAAACAAAGGAAGCTATTGCTAAAGAAAGTTTAGAAGTGAATGAAGATTTTAAGAAGAATGAAGATGAATTAATTATCAAAGGATTTAGCTTGAAAGAAAGCTTATTTTCAAAAACAGCAACAGGGTTTAATTTTGAATATGTTTATGTTAATGGGGATAAAGAGAGAGCAATAAAGGGGGTGATGGATAACCAAAATAAT
This sequence comes from uncultured Methanosarcinales archaeon, assembly GCA_964583885.1. Taxonomy (GTDB): domain Archaea; phylum Nanobdellota; class Nanobdellia; order Woesearchaeales; family CAZOXR01; genus CAZOXR01. The sequence continues at coordinate 426 of CAZOXR010000002.1, forward strand.
GTTAAGTATATTGGTATTGAAGGAGGAGCACCTGTTTTGCTGTATATTGTTATTATTGTTTTGGTATTTTTGATAACTATTGTTGGTTTATCACATTATAGGAATATCAGGCATAAAAAAGAAGAGAAAAAAGAAAAGGAGAAAGAAACATATTATGCAAAGTTATTGCAACAAAGAGCTCAGAAACCTAAAGGACCATTTTACCGAAGATGATTGTACCTAATCTTACCATATTTGCACCTTCTTCTATGGCTATTTTATAGCTGTGAGACATTCCCATTGAAAGAATTTTCATTTCAATATTTTTTATTTTTAATGTTTTTATTTCTTCAAATAATGCTTTCATTTCTTTGAAATAAGACCTTGTTTTTTCTGCATCTTTAAAATAAGGGGCCATTGTCATAAGGCCTTTTATTCTTATGTTGTTTAGTTTTGATACATCTTTTACTAGTTCTATTGCTTTTTCTGGCATAACCCCTGTTTTGTTGGGTTCTTTTCCTATGTTAATTTCTATTAGTACCTCAATTTGTTTTTCTGCTTCCTTATCTATCTCTTTGGCTAGTTTTAATGAGTCTATTGTTTGAATCATGTCAAAGATTTTTAATGCTCTTTTTACTTTATTTGTCTGTAGATGCCCAATTAGATGGAATTTTACTTTGCCTTTCAGTTCTCGGTATTTGGTTTCTGCCTCCTGTGCATAATTTTCTCCAATGATGTCTATGCCTGCATCTATTGCTTGTTTGATATCATCTATTGCTCTTGTTTTTGTTGCTGCTATTAATGTTACATCAGAAGGAATTTTTGCTCTCATCTTTTCTATATTTTCTTTTATGCTCATTTTTTTAGATTTTCTAGTTCTTCTTTATCAATACTATCCAATCTTGCTCCTATCTGCTCAACAACTTTTGCAGCATAGTAACTTCCAATTTTTCCTGCAATCTTTAAATCATGGCCTTTTGATATGCCATAAAGAACTCCTGCTGCAAACATATCACCAGCGCCAGTTGTGTCTATCGCATTTGCCTTATACCCTGTAATTTCATGTATTGTATTGCCTTGCTTGATAAATGAGCCTTTTTTGCCAATCTTGACTATTACTGTTTCTGTTAATTTTGAAATTTCATTTAATGCTTCTAATGGCTCTAATCCTGTAAGTGCTTTTGCTTCGTCTTCATTTGCAAAAACAATATCTGCGTATTCTTTTAACATCTGCCCGATATCTGACTTATTTCTGGAAACTATTCCTGGGTCACCCAAATCAATGCTGATTTTTATGTTGTTTTTTTTGGCAAATTGCATTGCATGCAGTGAAACATCTCTTAGATTTTTATCTTCTAATTGATAGCCTTCAATATGCAGGATTCTGCTTTGCTTTAAATCCTCAAAAAAAACATCCTCTTTCTTTAGATGCATTGCAGCTCCAAGATGAACAGCGAAAGTTCTTTCAGAATCTGGAGTTATGAATGTTATGGCATGACCTGTTATTTTTTCTGAACGCTCTATTTTATGCTTTACTCCGCTATTAAGCATTTTTTCTTCGTATATATCACCATGCTTGTCTTTGCCTACTTTGCCGCAGAAAACTACTTTGCTTCCGAGCAATGCTGTTCCATAAAGTGTATTGGCTGAGGAACCGCCCGGAGCTGTTTTTACTTTGTAATTTTCAAGTTTTTTTAGTAATTTCTTTGAATGTTCTTCATCAATTAAGTGGAATTGCCCTTTTTTTAGATTAATTTCTAATAATTCATTATGCTCTACTTCTATAAGAAAATCCATTAATGCAGAGCCTATACCAAATATATCATATTTCATATTAGAAATATTGAAAAAAGGAGTATATATAAAACTTATTCTTTAATTCTTCCAGTTCCAAACCCTGTTGAATTCCTCCAGAAATTTATTTGCTATGCCTTTATCATGTATTATCAATAGGTTCTCATCATTTTTGTAATTGCCAGAGCCAGTTGGATTGTAAGAGCCAGTTATGACAACTTCACCATCAATAATAAACACTTTGTGGTGCATATTATACTTGTTACTGTCTTTTTTAACATCTAAGCCAAAACCATTGAGTCTATGGTATTGCGAGTACTGGCTTCCTGCCTGTGTTGTTTCAAAAACACCTTTGATTTCAATATCATCCTTAAACAGTATAGCATCTGCTATATCTTCATCTGTAAATGAGAATGTCATAAAATAAATACTATTTTTTGCTTTTCTTATCTCATTTATTACATGTTGCTGGCAATTATCTTCTGGACAGAAATAGTTTTCAATTTTTATGTGGTTATAATATATAATTGGGGTTTCTATTTTATTGCCTTCTCCATATATTTCATTCCATAACTCATCAAATTCATCTTCATAGTTCTTTGCCAGTAGTTTTGAATGAATAATTAAGAGGTTGTTATTATTTTTATAAGCCCCTCTTTCTGTGGGGTTAAAGCTTCCTGTGCTTATCTTTTCTCTATCAATTATGCAGAACTTGTTATGGGTCAGCTGGCTGGTACCATCTTGTTTCACACCTGGGCCTGTTATTTCACCATAATTATTATTATCCACAACAAGCTTGACGTCTACATCACTGCTCTTTTTTCCTAAAGTGTTTATAACCTCTTTTAAGTCAATATCAAATAAAGCGCAATGCGCTGAGGTTTGCGCTGAGCTGACGAAATCAGTTAATATTTTGTTGCAATCATCTGTTGGGCAGAAATAAATATCTATTGGCTTGTTGGATTCTTTTGGTATTTCTTTTGTTGTTTGGCCTGTAATGCTGCAGGCAGTTAAAAAGAGAAATAGTATTAGGAATACTTTCTTCATTTTTTATTTAATATTTCTTTCATCTGTTCACCACTTCTCAACAAACTAAACTTTGTTTCAGGGTATTTCTGCTCAAGTGTATCAAGCATTTTTTTGATATCATTATTCTTCTTATTCTCCTTAAAATCAATCTTATTTATTTTTGCAAATAATCCTGCTTCTTTATCTGTTATAGTTACCAATAATCTGATATATTTCTTGTTTAATCTCTTATTTTTTTTAGCGAAGAGATTATCAAGGAAAAGATTTGCTTCATCGTCTAATGTCCATAGAATAACAACCTTATTGATTCTATCTTTTTTGAGCTTGTTTTTAACTGCTTTTTTTGATAAATCCCTAATATCCATATTTTTTAAGGATATCTTGGCTGGCAGCTCTTTTATTATGCCTTTTACAAGAAAAAAGCTTAGATTGTCAATAATTAATATTCTATCATTTTTTCTGAAGATTTTATTGATTCTGATGTATTTTCTTACTCTTTTCTCAATTATTTTGGCAAAGCAGCTATCGCAGACATCTTTTATATGGGGCAAATTAACTAATACATTGCTTTTCTTGCATTTTATACATGTTTTTTTTGTCACCATTTTGTTACTACTTTAAAATGCTCTTGCTTACGAAACATTTATATATCTCTTTGTATCTATTCATGCGTGAAGATATAAACTATCTTAGCTTAGCTAGGGTAGGGTTATTATCTATCACCTCTTTTTTCCCAGCAGGACACTCTTGAGTGTTCTAGCTGGGTTTATAATCCTATAATCATTATTTTTTCTTCTTGGCTTTACTTTTCCTACTTTTTTTGGATAATCTTCCAGTTAAGAACCCCAATAATAGACCTATGCTAAATAATATTACTGCTTTTACTATTATCTCTTTATTTGTCTTTTTTTCTATGATGATGTGGGGCTTTTCTTTGAAATACATGTCTAGGTTGCTGAGTTCTAGAGCATATTCCAGATAAAGCAAAGTAGAATATTTATCAGATTCTTTTAGTGAATCAGCATACTCATAGTAACTATAACCTAAAACAGGAAAGATGTCTTTTTTTTGCTGCTTAGCAAGATTTCTTTTTATTATCTTTAGTTTCTCTTCAATTAAAATATCAATCTGGTCTTCTCCAATACCAACAAGATTGAGTATGGAATCTGCTTCTGCTTTTGTTTTGCTTGCTTTAAACAGGCAAAGCTCATAATTGCTATTATAAAAATCTTCATAAGCCAGATTAAGCTCTTTTTTTATACTTTCAATATTTAGTATAGATAAATCAAGATATTGATATCTTTCTTCTGCTTCTGATAATTTGTCCTGGCAGGATTTTTTTAGAATTTCTTTATTCATGTTAAATTCTTTGCCTCTATGATCAAAGAACGCAAGCCAGAGGTATGCTGAATAGACCCTTTCTGCAGCATATACTAAATCATTAATATCTGTTTCATTTAAATTTTCTTCAGCTTTTTCAAGATAATCTTCAGCTTCTATAATCCTCTCCTTTACTATAACATATGCTTCAAGGTCAGTTATTGTTTTGATTTCTTTTCTGCTTATTGCCTTATTCAATTCATCAATATTCCCTCTTGCTATCGAGATTCTTGTTTCTTTATTATTCTTTGATAAATTTTGAAGCATATTCAAAACATAGCTAAATTTTGTATTTGCCCCAAAAAAATAGCTTGCAGAAGAATAATGTCTTTTTTCCTTGAATACTTCTTCTCCTTTTTTTGTAAGATTAATAGCTGTTTTTTCTATTTCTTTTAATTCTTCATTTTCTTCTTCTTTGATTAATGAAATACTTTTTTGCAATTTGTTGCTTCTTTTATAAAGATCAATTGCCAATTCCTTCATTGTTTCTAAGTATTTTTGGTCTATTACTTACTCGCTGTACTCCCTTTCTATTCTTTTTCCTGTGAACTCGTAAATAACGCTATTAAGGTTAGAAACTTCTTTTATTTCAATTCCTAGCTCTTTTCCATACTCAAAGATATCTGTTTTATTTGTAGAGTTTGTTATATTTAAGAAATCCTCATCAGAAAACCTCTCTCCAATAGGTATAAGAACTTTTTTTATGTTTTGCTTTTTTGCAGCATCTATCTTAGCTTTTAAGCCGCCAATTGGCCCAACTAGGCCGCCAGAATTGATTGTTCCTGTTATTGTAACATTTTCATCCAGAGCAATATCTTTTAACATTGCTATTGTTAATGCTGAGACTGCTGCTCCTGCTGATGGCCCTCCAATAATTGCTGATTCTGCTGTTATTTTATAGATAAAATCAAAGTTATCACAGTTTATATCCAAATAATCACACGCAACCTGTTTTGCGAATCTTGTAGACATCTGTGTGTCTATTTTTGTCAGTGGAAAGATTTCAATAAAGACTCTGCCAGAACCAGGCTGTATTTCCAGATAAAGATCTGCAGGGCTTCCTTCATACACTCCATTTGCCTCTTTAACTGCCAATAGTTTTAGATGCCCTTGCTTTGCTGCTGCTAAAGGTATTATCAGCAATAAGATTATCAGCAGGATTGTTTTTTTCATTTGGTATGTGGAGAAATTACTGATATTTAATCTTTATGATTTTAAAATTTAGTAGAATAATCTATTTTATGGACCTTAATTCTTTGTTTTCTATTTATTTATACCATCATCTTCTCTGAAATTGCCTCTGTTTATCTCCTGTTTAGGTGTTTTTCCAAATAATCCTTTTAGCATGGTCTTAAGTCTTGGGTCTTTGTATTCTTCTCCGATTAAAGCAGCAGCCAGTTTTTTGTACTCAACAGTCGCATCCGATTGTTTATGTAAAGTACTTGGAATATTTTTTGATAATGCTTCTAAGATATTTACTTCATGAGGAAGAACAGCCAAAACATTACAATCAGCAGCTTTTTCTATTTCATCTAAACTTAATTCAAAATTTTTGTTATATACTTTATTGAGAATTAAGCCTGTTATGTTTGTTTTTCTTTGCTTAGCCAGTTTAACAGCCCTTAGGGTTGTGCTTAATGTAACATGGTCTGGAGTTGTAACAACAAACAACTCATCACTTGCTATCATTGTTGCCAAAATTTCCTCATTTAATGTTGGCGAAGAGTCTATTAAGACAACATCATAGTCATCTTTTAATTGTTGTATTTTATATTTCAATCTATGAGGATTTATCTTTTTATAGAGCAATGCTCCAGGCATTATGTGAAAACCATGTTCTGTTTCATAAATAGCTTCATTAGCATTGGCTCTGTTGTTTAAAACATGATGCAAAGTAACCTCAGGATTTACAAAACCCAAATGTAGGGCTAAGTTTGGAGCAGAAAAATTAGCGTCTATTAGTAAAACTTTTTGTTTGAATTCATTAGCTAATGCAGCACCTAGCGCAGTTACAGTAGAAGTTTTTCCAACCCCTCCTTTTATAGAGATTATCCCAATAGTTTTTCCCATTTTAAGCGTATACCTCCTTTAATTTACTAACCAGGCCTTTATTATCATGGGCCCTTTCTATTCTTTTGGGATGCGCTTCTTCTATTACCTTAGTTGTTAATGGTTTATATTCTTTTCCTTTCTCCACTTCAATTTCTTTCTTTAATCTTTCTTCTTCATCCCTCTTTTTCTCATCTTCATTTCTTTTCTGTTCTTCGGTTATCTTAATCTCTTCCTGCTTTCTCTTTTCTTCTTCAAGCTCTTTCTTTAACTTCTCCTCTCTTGTTTTTCTCTCTCCCACTATTTTTCTTTCATCTTCTGCCTTTTTTTCATCTTGTTGTCTTCTTCTTAACTCCCCTGTTTTTCTCCTTTCTTCCTCAAGCTCTTTCTTCAAACTTTCTTCATCTGCTTTTCTCTTCTCTTCTTCAATTTTCTTGAGTTCTTCCTGTTTTCTCGATTCTTCCTCCTTCCTAATTTCTTCTTGTTTTGTCTTTTCTTCTTCAATTTCTTTCTTTAATCTCCCTTCCTCTAGTTTTCTTAACTCTTCCTGCTTTCTCTTTTCTTCTTCAAGCTCTTTCTTTAAATTCTCTTCTCTTGCTTTTATCTCTTCCTCCTGCTTTCTCTGTTCCTCTGCTTTTCTTTCTTCTTCTTGTTTTTTTCTTAGCTCCTCTGTTTTTCTTCTTTCTTCCTCAAGCTCTTTCTTTAAATTCTCTTCTCTTGCTTTTACCTCTTCTTCTTGCTTTCTCAGTTCTTCTAGCTTTTTCTTTTCTTCTTCCTGTTTCTTTAATTCCTCCTGTTTTCTCCTTTCATCTTCAAGTTCTTTCTTTAATCTTTCTTCTTCCTGTTTTCTTAATTCCTCTAGAGTTGTCTTCACTTCTTCAAGCTCTTCTTTCGCCCCTCTTTCCTCTACTTTTCTCTTTTCTTCCTCGAGTTTCTTAAGCTCTTCCAGCTTTATCAATTCCTCTCGTTTCTTCAACTCTTCCTGCTTTCTCCGTTCTTCTTGTTTCCTTTTTTCTTCTTCAACTTTCTTAAATTCCTCTTCTTTCCTTAATTCCTCTGCTTTTCTTCTGTCATCTTCACTCGTTCTCTCTTCTTTACCTCTTTTAACTACCACTTGTTTCCTTAAATCTTCTTGTTTCCTTAATTCATCTTCAAGTTCTTTCTTCAATCTCTCTTCTTCATCTTCAATTTCATCCTCTTCAATTCTCTTAACCTCTACTTGCTTTCTCAGCTCTTCTGCCATTATACTTCCTTTCTCGAGCCTCTTAAGCTCTTCCAGCTTTATCAATTCCTCTTGTTTCCTCAGCCTCTCTTGTTTTCTCCTTTCTTCCTCAAGTTCTTTCTTCAACATCTCTTCTCTTGCTTTTCTCTCTTCTTCCAGTTTTATCTGTTCTGTAAGCTTTCTCTTGTGTTTTTCAAGTTTCCTAAGTTCAATCTGTTTTATCAATTCTTCTTCCTTCCTCAACTCTTCCTGCTTTCTCTTTTCTTCCTCAAGTTGCTTCTTCAATCTTTCTTCGTTATCCCTCTTTTTCTGTTCTTCAATTCTCGTACTCTCTTCACGTCTCTTCAATTCTTCTGCTTTTATTTCTTCTTCTTCGAATTTCTTACGTTCTTCTTGCCTCCTCAACTCTACTTGCACTTCTTTCTTTAGTCTTTCTTCATCCCTCCTTCTCTCTTTCTCTTCTCTTTTTCTTAGTTCTTCTGTTTTTCTTCTTTCTTTCTCAAGCTCTTTCTTCAGCTCTTCTTCTTCTGATTTTATGTACAATTCTTTTAATGTTTTAATACTAACATCTCTTTCTAATCTCTTTTTTGGCCTGAACTTATGAGTAATTTCTGTTTCTGGTTCACTCTCGTCTCTGCGTTTCTTTGTTTCGTGCACTAGGTAAGCAAAGATAGTTAACACAGATAATATTATTAGGATGATTGGCCAATAAGATGGAGCTTTTGGTGGTGCAGGCTTTTCTATTGAGATTTCTTCAATTATATTAAATCTGGCGCTGCCTATTGCAAATTTATCCTCGTAACGTATCTCAACAACAAATGTATATTCACCAGACTCCAAATCTTTTGGAACAGAAATCTCTTTTACAAATTCTACTTTATCTTTAATTGCTATTGTTTCATCATCAGATACAACTATCTTTCCATCTAGGTCTTTAATAAGATAAGTTACCTTTGTATCTTTTTCTTTAGTACTTATCTCTCCAATATTGTATATACTTATCTCTGCTGCTAATGCACTTCCAGCTGGTATTTCCGTGTATCTTGGTAATATCTTAATTTTAACATCAAAAAGCGTTATCTCTTCTGGCACTTCTTCCTCTTCGATAACTATTGCTTTTATTATTTTTTTACCTGGCCCTCCGCTTGGAGCAGGCGCTTCTTCTGGCGCTGCAGCACTTGTAAGTATTAAACTATCATAAGCTGTTGAGGGTGGTTGTGCTGAACCTGCATAACTACAACTTACCCAAGCAAGATATGTTCCTGTTGGGTGTGAACTTGGAACATCCATTGAGTATACTTTGGTTACATTTTCTTCTGGATCTGTTTCTTGTGAATCTCTTTTTTGAGGTTCGCCAGTATCTCTTTGCTCATTTTTATCTGTATCGACCCAAACATCACAAGTTGATTCAACTTCAAAATCACCTTCATCTATGATTGTTAAGGTACAACCTAAGCTAGAGCCAACATCACTTGAAGTAGGACAGTCTAATGTAACACTATATGGGCCGCCAGTTGCTACTCTGAACATAGCTGCTTTTGAAGCTTCCCTTCCACTGCTGTCATTTGCCCATAAATGTACTGAATATGCTCCTGTTGTAGGATCATCAGATAAGGATACTTCATCCCAAATATATACTCCGTCATTATTATCATCATTAAATCCAGTATTGTAACTAAACCATACTGCTCCATTTGGATATAATACTGTAAGATTATAACTTGCAGGAGAAGCTAAACTACCGTTACTATAGCTAAATGTTGCTTCAATTTGTACTTCTTCACTAGCGTATCTTGGTGAGACTGCAGCGAGACTATCAATTTCAAAATCAACTATCGTAACCCCCAATTGCAAACTATCAACTGTGCTTTCTATTGAGTTTAATATAGAGCAAATAGTTGAGTTTGGATCTGCTAAACATTGATGTAGGTCTGTTAGATTATTCACTGTAGTTAAGATTGAACTAACTGTATTGTTAATCTCAAATGTTGTTACATTAATCTGTGTTACAATTGTTTTAAGGTCTGTTAGGTTTACTTGTATATCTGCAATTCTATTTTGTGTATAAGCGTGTTCGCCAAATAAAGTGTTTGCTGATTCTGAGTCAGACGGCGTTCCAATATAACTTAAAATTCTCTCAGTATTATTCCATGTTTCATTTAAGCTGGTATAAATTGTGTTTTGTAAGTAATCATAACTATTTTGAGTTGTTGTATTAATTTCAGTCAATCTTGTTATTATTTCAGTCAGGTTACTTTGTATATCACTAATGTTACTTTGTGTTGCAACATTGTCTTTTAACCAATCAACAGTTGTATTTATATCGTTCAAATAATCACACAGCACAGAGTTTGTTGGATTAGAACAATCTGTTCTTGTAATTAATGTACTAACATTCGAATCTATGATATCTATTTTGCTAATTATTGTTGTGATGTTTTCTTCTGTAGCTACATTATTTATTAGCCATGTAACATTTGTCTGCACATTAGCTAAAGCAGAAGCAGTAGCCATATCATTGTAAATACTGATGGTCTGTGTATATGTCAAATTGGAAACGTTATAAAGTAATTCAGCATTATAAGTTCCCCATTTAGTCAATAGATTCCGTGTATCATTATATGTATCATTAATCTTGATATAAATAGTTGAAGCATTATAAGTTCCCCATTTGTTTAAAACATCAGAAATTGTTGAGTTAGCATCATTTACTTTTGGGAAGATTGTATTCTGCAAGTAATTATAGCTATCATTGACTGTTTTGTTAATATCTTGGAGATAAGGAATTATTGTATTGTCTATTGCATCTATTATTTGCGTTAGATTTGCTTTAATATCCTCTATAGCAGAACTTACAATGAATGTTAGGGTATCATGCATCTCAGAACCCGAATAATTAGCATCTATTCTTACTTCATAAGTACCAATAGGAGCTGAGCTAGGAAGTGTATAGTTATACTTATATCTTCCAAGTGCTAGCTCTGTAGCTTGGCTACTATTCAACGTTGTACTATTTGGATAAAATACAGAAACATTAACAGTTGCATTAACTAAAACACCACTGGAGTTAGTAATTGTTGCAAATACTGCTATTTCATCATTTGGCGAATAAAATGGACCAACAGACGAAAATAGGTTTAATGGCAATCCTCCTGTGCTGCTTCCGCTTCCACCTGATGAAGATACATCTTCAGTTGAAAATTCTTTTATTCCAATGTATTCAACAGCTGAGACAGTACATTCTGCTATAGCTACATAAGTTGATTGTTTTGGGGTTGAATAGCTGTAATTATACAAGCCAGTTCCAAATTTATCCATTGGCTGATCATCCACCACTTTTGTATTATTCATAGTATCTCTTATTGTTATATTAGAGGTGTTGCTTGAACAGTCAGTTACTACACCATCTTCATCTGTTGTTAATACTACAATATTGAAAGGTGTGTTTACTTCAATAACAGCTGGCGCTTCTACATGCACTCTTGGTGGGAATGATGCGTTTCCGCTCCCAGCATTGACAGAAACTATAAATGCTTCAGTGTCATGTATCTCATATCCTGAGTAGTTTGCACTAATGTCTGCAGTGTATGTTCCCTGTGGTGATGCTGCTGCTTCGAAAGAATACTCAAATCTTCCTGTAGACTGCAAGTCTGACCAACTACTTACCTGTGTAGTCCCATCTGGTTTTTTTATTGTGATATTAACTGATGCATTAACAAGGTGTCCGGATGAATTTACAGTGGTTGATGAGATTATAACATCTGCCCCTGGCTGATAACTGTGCCCCATTGTATTGAAAATATTAAGTGGCAAGCCACCAGTACTTCCCCCCCCACTACTAGCAGCTTCAACTTTAAATGCTAGATTGTCATAAACCTCATCATCTGAATAGGTTGCATCAATATCTACTCTGTATGTTCCCGTAGGCACAGTACTAGGCAAAGTAAAATTATACCTGAATCTTCCAGTTGAGATTGAGGTTGATGAGCCAGTTGATAAGGTAGTTTCATTTGGATAATAAACTGTTACAGTAACATCTGCAGCTACTAATGCTCCATCTGAATCCACTGTTGTTGAAAATATACGGACCATATCTCCTGGATTAAATTGAGTTCCAACATCATCAAATATATTCAATGGTAATCCACCACTGCCGCTGCCAGATGTAGTTCCTAATAAGTCTATATAACCACCAACACTACTAAATGAATAAGTATAACCATCCTCAAATGATAGGGATTTGGTAGAATCTTTGATGCAACCTCCTTTGGTTGTTATATTTCCTATGATTAAATTAACGTAGCTTGTATAGGCTGTTCCATCAACAGTTGTTAGTACATCTGATAAATTGGCTTGCATGAAATCATATAAATCTTGCATGGTTATACAATCTGCTGAAGCAGTTCCAGTTACTATCGTGATATTGCCACCGTAGCTATAAGCTGGAATAACATTGGTGTCCTGTTCACTTTGATTGTTAAAGAAAGTCAATCTTCCAGTTTCATAATTAATACTATATTCTCCATTAGCATCTGGTGTATCTGTAACTAAGGTTAATTTAGTTCCATTGGTAACATTATCCCAACCAAAGACTGTAAAGAACTCTGATTGAGTTATTGGGGTGTTGTTTAAATCTCCAGTTTTGGTAAAGTTTGTATAAACTTCATCTTCGTAGCTAATTACTCCTGGTGGATTGAAAACAATTCCACTTATGTTTTTTGCCTGAACTTCTGTACGATCAGATGTTGTAAATGGATTGTCTGCTAATTGTGTCGTTTCAACAGTGGCTGCAGAGAACTCTTTAGCTATTTCCTGGAAGCTCTTTCCATACTTTTTGAGATATAGTGTATGGGGTCCTTGGTCGTTTCCTGTTTTATAAGTATAATCAAAAATAGACCTAGTAAGAGTTTGCTGGGGTATTTCTCCATCAGAGTCTGACTTTAGATCAAACAGGGAATCTCCTTTTACATCAATTATTTTAATACTGACGTTTGGAAGTGCGCTTCCAGCAGAGTCAGTTGTTGTTAAATCATAAGTATACTTTCTGTTAATTGTTCCAGAGAAACTTCCAGTTGTCCAGGTGATGTTGCTCCAATTTAATGATGGGTTTAATAGATTGGCAGTACCAGTGTAGTTAAGGACCCTTACATGACTTCCATTGGTTTCTGTTATTGTCAGGTCTGTTATGTTGACATCTACACCGTATGCAAAATAAACTCCCTCTTCTTCTGTTTTTCTTGATTTGATTGTATCTAATGTTCCAGTCTGGTTGATGGCAGGATAGAACCCTTCACCAACATTTGTTATAACTATATCTTCCAGTGTATTATTATCACTTAAGAACCTTATAGTCCACCAGTTCTCAAATGAACTTCTTTTTGCAATAATATCCCCCCACCAATAAAGCATCGAATAGTTGGATTCATTTACAATTAGCTTATGCAGCAAGAAACTGTCGTATAGCTCAAGGTAAGAATCATTCAACAGATATAACTGACCCTCTTCTGAAACATTCCAGGTATCTACTCCAGAGAAAGATAATGTAGAGCCAGAATAAGGATTTTCATCTTCAGATAATAATCCAGAGATAAGACGGGCATTAGGCAGCATTCTAACCTGCTTAGCAAAGTCAACTGACTGACCAGAAGTCTTTACATAGGTTGTATTTAGTTCTGAAGTTGTATTTCCAATATCCAGCGGAACTAATACAGCATATGTACCTGAAGCTGGATTTGTTACAGCACAAGAACCATACTTGGCTTTTCCGAACTGGAAGATATGCTCAAATGTTATTGGGTCTGATTCATTAGAACCAATTGCTGTATGACCATCTGAACCATTAGAGCCCCAAACAGTTATTTTCTCAGTAACATTGTTAAAAGTCATTGGATACAGGAGTGCATAGTTATAATCCGAATCTGGGTCACAAGATGTTGATAGTGTATAAAGCAGGTCCTGTGGCGAGGTTACAACTACCTGACCAGAAGAGGTGACATAACTTGTTTTAGTTATACTCAATACATGCGGGGTAAAGGTAGTTGCATCGCTTCCATTTGTATAGTTGTAGGTTGCATAAGTTATTTCATATTCAGTTATATTGCCTCCTTCATTAGTAAGCTTACTAAACACAAGATTTCCTGCAGAATCTGTTAAGCTAACGTTTGCATCTTCTATAGCGTTTCCTGCAGAATCTATAACCTTTAACTTAAAGCTATATTGCTGGTAGAATGTTCCATTTGTCGGTCCTTTCCATGTGAATTGCCAATCACTGCTTTGTAAATTGACTGAGTAACTGCTTGTATTAGTCCCACCAATTCCATAACCATCCTCAAAGTTTAGTGTCTTAGCAGAGGGTTCTTTTATCCTTCCAACTTGCTGGAACTTTTTATAACTAACATTAACCCACAGTAATTGTGGTGTTAGATCTGAATCGTTTGTCTTGAGGAATGCTCTGAACTGGAAGAATTGATTATCTGAAATATTCCCAATAGCTGATAAATCTTCACCTGTATTATTTATAAAGTAGGTTGTGTTTGTATTATCCGGTCCTACAAAGACTGATCCAGTACAACTAACATCATAGCAACTTCTTAGCTGGAATGTTACATTTGTTTTAGGAACAGAAACATTATCCCATGTTACGTTTTTCCAATCTGCAGAACTATTAGCATCAAATATCTGGCTGGTAAAGGTTCCATTTGAAGCATACTCTCCTCCCGTCATGTTTAGAGTAACACTCCCTCCAGGTGTGGTGTTTGTATGGCTAAATGTTCCCACATTCCAATCAGCCTGACTGTCAAAAATCAATGTTTTATTAGAAGAGCCAATTCCTAATATTAAGTCAACATAGCTTGTATAGATACTTCCTGTGCCTGTAGTAAACACATCAGACAGGTTAGCCTGCATATAATCATAAATCTGGCTTAATGTTTTATTCCCTGTTACCAGTATAGAGCCACCATAACTATAAACAGCCCTTACTATAGCAGTTTCATAACCATCATCAAATGAAACATTGCCTGTTTCATAATCAACACTATACTCACCTGATGGAATCTTTTTACCAGTTGAGTCATTGTACACATTAAAGAACTCTGATTGTGTAACAGGGATATTGTCCAATATAATGTGATCATCTGTACCAACTGTTTCATTCTCTCTACTATCATAACTAACTTCAGTTGGAGCAGTATAATTAGTCCCATTCTGAATAGATGCATTTACTAAAGTTAAAACTGCAAATGCATTAGTAGATAGCTGTGTTTCTTCATCAGTCTTTGTACTTAACACCTTATATGCATCAACAAAACTCTTTCCGTAGGTCTTTATCTTCTGAGTAAATGGACCAATGTCAGTCATTGTGTTAGAATCAGAATACACATAAGTGCCATATGTAAATATCTGGCTAGGTATCTTACCAGAACCATTTGTAAGCTCATTGAATACAAGATCGCCATGCAAATCCTTAAGGTTAATAGTTACATTTCCAAGAGCAGTACCGCCAGTGTCAGTTACAGTCAGATCATATGTATACTTTCTAAAGAAAGTGTCATTATCTGCTTTCCATGTAAACTGCCATGTATCTGATTCAACGTTTATTGTAGTGCCGTTAGCACCTCCAGCTGACCATCCAAAGCCGTCCTCGAAGTTCACTGTTCTTGTTGCACTTTCATTAAGTATTCCTGTGCCATTCTCCTCATCACCCAAGATTATGTCAACATAAGAATCATATAATGTTCCAGTTGATGTTGTAAACACAACTGACAAGTTATTCTGCATAAAGTCATAAACTTCACTTAGTGTTCTTGTTTCATTAATCAGGATACTTCCACCATAGCTATAGACAAAGGTAACATCAGAACCATTTTGGTTATCATTGAACCAAATTTCACCTGTGTCGTAGCTTATATTGAATTCACCATTATCATCAGGCGCGCCTGTAACTTCTGTTAGTTTAGTTCCGTTTGTAGTATTATCCCAACCAAAGACAGCAAAGTATTCTGATTGTGTAATCGGATAATTGTCTATTGTACAATTATCTCCACAGTCAGACTTAATCTCGCTTCCGTAACTGACTTTTGTTGGAGCTGTGTACGTAATTCCAGTCTCATTTCCTGCGCCAACAACGAATGCTGCAACTCCTAACTGGACTTCCTCAGATGTTTTTGCAGTTAAGATCTTAAGCGCTTCTGTGAATGATTTCTCAAAGTACCTTATGTATAATGTAAATGGTCCTACGTCAGTAGAATTACTTAGGGTAGTTGCATTATAGGTAACAGATGTAAAGTTCTGAGTAACTATCTCGCCTTTTGGGCTGAGCTGAGTTATAACATCAAATACAGTATCTCCTGATTCATCAAGTAATTTAGCACTGACATTAGCTATGCCAACACCTGCAGTATCAGTTACCTTAAGATCATATGTATATTTTCTATCAAAAGAGCCATTTTCAATCCCTATCCATGTAAAGTTCCATGTGGTTGAGTCAATATTTCTTATGCTGCCTCCAGCACCATCAGATGACCATCCAAAGCCCTCCTTGAAGTTCAATGTCCTTGTGCTGGATTCTAAGATATCTCCACTCTGAGTTCCACTATCCCCTAAAATAATGTCAACATAAGAATCATATAAACTTCCAGTTGTGGTTGTAAACACATCAGACAGGTTAGCCTGCATATAATCATATATATTTGACAAAGTCTTCTCTCCAGTAATCCTTATAGAGCCACCATAACTGTAAACAGCCCTTACTATAGCCGTTTCATAACCATCATCAAATGTAACATTGCCTGTTGCATAATCAATAGTATACTCACTGGATGGAATCTTTTTACCAGTTGAGTCATTGTACACATTAAAGAACTCTGATTGTGTAACAGGGATATTGTCCAATATAATGTGATCATCTGTACCAACTGTTTCATTCTCTCTACTATCATAACTAACTTCAGTTGGAGCAGTATAATTAGTCCCATTCTGAATAGATGCATTTACTAAAGTTAAAACTGCAAATGCATTAGTAGATAGCTGTGTTTCTTCATCAGTCTTTGTACTTAACACCTTATATGCATCAACAAAACTCTTTCCGTAGGTCTTTATCTTCTGAGTAAATGGACCAATGTCAGTCATTGTGTTAGAATCAGAATACACATAAGTGCCATATGTAAATATCTGGCTAGGTATCTTACCAGAACCATTTGTAAGCTCATTGAATACAAGATCGCCATGCAAATCCTTAAGGTTAATAGTTACATTTCCAAGAGCAGTACCGCCAGTGTCAGTTACAGTCAGATCATATGTATACTTTCTAAAGAAAGTGTCATTATCTGCTTTCCATGTAAACTGCCATGTATCTGATTCAACGTTTATTGTAGTGCCGTTAGCACCTCCAGCTGACCATCCAAAGCCACTATCTCAGAAGAATTTGCCTGTGAATAATCAGTTCCATCTGAAGTTGTTATCTGGCACTTTACAACATCTTCTGCTGATGTCTCATCACTAACCAGAGTGAACTGGTCTTTTTGGTCAGAATATATAGCATATATCTGTGAAGCAGACAGGCTTCTGTTAAATACCCTCACTTCGTCTATTAAGCCATCAGCATCTCCTCCATGGTCATCTATTCTTGACCCAATAACACAACTGACAGTAGCAGAAATAGCAGTATTGAAAGCATCATAAGTCACATTTTTATCTTTTGTGCCATTAAGATACATAACAACATCCTTGCCATTATCTAATGTAATAGCAACATGAGTCCATACATCTAAAGTGACATTTGACTTCCATTGGAATGCAGTTGCGCCCCATCTTTCAATGCCTAGTGTCTGGAATGTTCCTGCAGGACCTCCAGTAATAGAAAACATCTTGTAAGTATTTGTTGTGCCATAAGAGAACCAAGTATCATAGCCTCCCATTGCTCTTGGCTTCATCCAAAACATTATAGTTCTTGAACTGTTGCCTGTTGGAAGGTTTGATGTTCCGCAGTCTATATAGTCATTACTGCCATCAAAGTCATAAGCTCCAGAGCCATTAATGCCTCCTGTCTTGTTCCACGAAGAGCCATTTATCCATCCATGATTGTCTTCTCCGCTAAAATCATAGGTCCAGTTAGTAGAATTATGCTTTGTATCAAAAGACATATGTAATTGTGTCATTGAGATATTGTTAATAAACCAGTTATAGCTGTTAAATAATGCATCATCATCTTCATCTGATTGTGTTGTATTGATGCATGTCAGATTAGCATAGGTCATATTCTTTGGGTGGGTTGTTGAGTTCAATTTTGGCGCAGAGATTGTTGGTGGCTCATTATAATCCATAGTGACATTCAGAACATACTCGCTGAATAACTTATCTTTTGAAGTTAAGCTTACATTATACTGCACAAACCTTGCTTCTGGATTTGTTGAAGCCTGAATCCAATCAGTATACTTCAAAGCAGATGTTTCATAAAGTTCTTTTACTTCTGTTGTTGTCAAAGATTGGTTGAATACCATAACTTGGTCTATTGAACCGTTCCAATAACTTCCCACTGTATTTGGTCTTCTTCCAATACCTACATCTATAACTGCTCCAGGAATATCTCCACCAGCATTATTCTCACTATTAGTTTGTAGTCCGTCATAGTAAGTATAATAATCATCACCGTTTCTGACACCGCAATAATGATGCCATTCATCTGTTACAGGAGTTATTCTAAAACCAATATTTGCACCATTCCTATTAAAGTAAGCACAACCTACTGAAGAACACCTAATTATTTGTTCATTAAGTCCTGTACTACCATCTGTTTCTACAATGTTTCTTTCAGTTCCATCTAATCCATTAGCATTCGCCCAAGCACAATGAGTATAGTTACTTGAACCTACAATTAAATTATTGCTGTCTGATACTAAAATCCAATCATTTACACCATCAAAATCACACCCAGCATCAATGAAGCCTGTTGTGTTCTGGCAAGTTGCACCTAATATTTCCCCATGATTTTCGTAGCCTGAAGAATCTAAAACATGAGTTCCATTAAAGTAAGCTGTTCCATTATCCATGCTCCAAAAGCCGGTTAAGTTCTCAAGATTAACATTAGAGCCATTATAGATTGGAGAATAGCTATCTGTTGCATTGCCTTCTGAAACTCTTATTTTGGTTACTGTTGCGTTTGCAAAAGAATCATAGTCTGGATGTGTGCCATTTGTTGCATTAAACATCTCTGAAATCTCTGTTGCTGATAATGAATAATTAAAAATCATAGTTGAATCTATTGTCCCATTAAAACTTGAGCTGCCTCCTTCTGCACCAATCCATAAATTTCCAGTAATATCATTTGAACTTAGATTTCCTCCTCCACTTCCCTCTAATACTCCATCAACCCAAATCTGTCTGCCTGTTCCATTCCAGATAAAAACAAGATGATACCATTGTTCTTTATCAAAAGCTCCTGCTGCACCTGCATATAACCAACCTGCATCAGTATCCCATATCCCTACTTGATCTGAATTATCATAACCCCATATTATTCTTGGTGTGTCTGAACTATATAATCCCAACATAGAATTGGATGAGCCTGATAGAGTAGGGTAAACCCATTGACTTATACTTATAGCGTCTCCATTAAAAACAGGTGAAGTTACAGTAATAGAATTACCACTACCCCCTTTAAAATTCATTCCATATTCCCCATTATGTGCATCGCTAGTAAATGTTGCACCAGTGATTGTTCCGTCATTACTATAAGTACTTTCATCATAAACTGTTGAGCCAGAACCTTCTTCAAATCTCCATAAGCCAAGAATAGAATCATTTACATTAAAGTCTCTTGAAGAGTTTAAAGAAACATTAAGGATCTTTCTGTTTGTGCCTATGTCTAATGGTTTTGCAACAGAGAACCATCCAGATGTAAGTGACTCATTTATTGTAACAGAGTAATCAGGTGGTGACTCACGCCAGTCTTTTCCAAAGTAAAGACCAGTATAGCCTGTTGTATTAGAGTCAATAACTTGTATTACTGTTGGATCAACAATATAGTCAAACTCAACAGAATCACCAACAATCTCTAAATCAAATGTTGAATAACTGTCATTCAAAGCAGTTAAATAAACCTTATAATAAGATTCCGCTGATATATTATTGAATGTAGCTATTAACTCATTTCCTTGCTCAGTATAGACCGCTATACTAGAGCCTGAATCAGACCTTGCGTAAATTGTAATATCTTTAGAACTATCAAGCGCTTCTTTGAAAGTAGCCCTTACATAATGTCCAGCAGGTATTGGCTCTGACCAATAGTCATCCTGCGCCTTCACATGTTCATAAATATCAGATACAAAGTTTCTATCTGAATCCAGATGCTCTGCAGCGCTAATCTCAATAATTAGCTCATATGTCTGGCTGGATAGTGAAGGAACAACCCATTCAATATAGTCAATCAATGAGTTACCATTAGTGTCATAAGCATCAAAGCTGGCTACTTCTCTGCCAGAATCCTTTAGCCAGTAAAGTTTAATTTGTCCTTCTCTTGCTTCTGTTGGAAGTGAAGTATAGGCTAGAATGTTAGTATAATGCACTGAAGAGCTAATTACAACCTGTTTCCTGCTAGAACTGATTTCTTCTTCAACTGCTTCTGGAGCTGGTGTTTCATACTCTATTTCAACTTCATCTACTTCTTCTTCTATTATTAATTCAGTAGTATCTTGAGATGCAACTGTATCAACTACTGCAGAAGCAGTTATCAAATTATAAGTATCAACATAATTAACCCTGTTCTTTGTCTTTATTTTTGCTTCCTTTACTTTTTCCTTTACCCTCTTATAAACAAACTTGTTAACAGAAACATTAGTTGCTTCTTTTGGTAAGATCACAGTAAGGTTGCTTGTTTTGTTTGCAAGCTTAACAATCTTCTTCCATTTGACTGGCTTGCCAATAACAGCACTATACTGTATTACTTCTTCTTCAGAAACAGTGGCATTACTAACCTTAGCCAAACTTACAACTTCAAGCTCTTCTAAAACAGAGTAATCAACACTGTCAATCGCTAAAGTAGCATTAGAGACATTAAATATCAATGTATAGAATGTCTCATTGAACCCAGATAACAAACAAGTATCAACACAAACATCATTAAAGCTTATCCTATCATCAGAGAAAGTTGCATTCAAGCTTCCCCATTCTGAGTTATGTATATCTGAATAAGGGTTCTCCAAACTAGCATTATAATCAACATAAAGCACTTGAGAAGAAATAACATTATTAACAGAAGCTCCATGCTGGCTATACGCAGATAAAAAGTCTTCATCCCATTCCAAAGATGTAGGCATTAATCCAATAAAGTTACAGCATGCCTCAGCACCATAACAAACAGTTGTTATCTCTTCATTATCAGCTGAATAAGTCTCCCATTTTGTACAAACCTTAGAAAAGTCAACATTCCAGCTAAAGTCAGTATTCTCAACTGTAAAGTCAATTATACCATCACTTGCCTCAACACCATCATCATCTGGATCATATGCAGTACCAGAAGCATAGTCAAGATTAATTATTATATTTTTAGTGATATTTGTTTCATTTATTGGTATAGTTTCATTTATTATTGATATATTTTCTAATGGTTTTGTCTCATTGATTGTTTCGTTTATTGGTATTGTTTTATTGGTTTGATTTGTTTCATTGGTTATTTCACTAGTTTCATTTGAAACAGCCAATCCAGTTATGCCGGCAATCCATTCCCCTACTAGGGTATCACTATCAAACACAACATACTTAACGCCTTTATGCAGGACATAAACCTGCGCATAACCATCCTTGCTAATAGAACCACTTATTTTTAATGATCTCAAATCACCAGGATTCTCTAAGAACCAAGCATGTTCAGAATTAGAATCAATTACTAAACCCAAATCCTGCGTATAATTGTTCTCAACAGTTATCGTTGTATATCCTGTTAGTGCTGGCTTAAAGACAAAGAACCCTACAGCTAAGAATATAATAACTAACAAAGCTAGGGGTATCTTTAGATGCTGTTGGCTTCTTTCTTTGTTTTCATAAGAATCAAGGTCTTTTTGTGATTTAGAAATATGCTCATTACAAAAGTCAAGCTGATCATTTAACAGAACCATCTCTGCTAAAATCTTTCTTTTTGTGGATAAACCTAACTGAATATCTTTCCTCAATTTGTCTCTTTTTTTATTTACTGAATGCATCTATATGCCTCTCTCAGTGGATCTATTTTACTTTACAAACTTGAGTATCTCTTCCCTTATATTATGATATTTACTAGGAACATCAGTATGTCTCTCTTTTAGCAGACCTATTTTACTAACCATAAATTTACACCTGCTTTTTTCAGCCTGTCAACTTTTCCTTCTATAACCAGCTCTAGCATGTATTTATCAGCTGTATTCCACGAAATCTTGAAATGAGAAGCTAGTTCAGAAGTAGTTACCACTCTGTTTTTCTTTACAAACTTGAGTATCTCTTCCCTTATATTATGATATTTCATAAGTTATTACATATCTTATTACATATGAATATTCATAATATTGAGGAGTATTTAAATCTTTCTGAATGGGTAGAATTCTAGGGATCAAAAATTAGAAAAAAAATAAGAAAATATATCATATCTTACCTGACTTCCCACTTGATTGCACGAAAATCAAGAGCTTCGTGTTCCCCAGGCATAACTAGGATATAAATTCCAGTATCACAATGAATGGCATTAATAATGGGCTCAGGGTTTTTCATTTCCCCCCACGAGAATATATCATCTTGTGATGGTTTACAATCCCCATTAATGTGGGAATGAATCGAACCCAATGAATTCTCTGTTTGGCAAGCAGGATCCTCATGTGAGATTACAACATCTTCTCCCTGGTGGAATAATTCTGGTGCTATTAGGTCATTGACATATATCTCATTATTAATTTTATCTCCAATCAAGCAA
Organism: uncultured Methanosarcinales archaeon; assembly: GCA_964583885.1. Taxonomy (GTDB): domain Archaea; phylum Nanobdellota; class Nanobdellia; order Woesearchaeales; family CAZOXR01; genus CAZOXR01. Next base: position 22,814 of record CAZOXR010000002.1, read on the forward strand.
AAAAGATACTCCCCTTTATTTGCAGAGTATTCATTGTTTAACTTATCTAAGACTTCTTTTGTGAAAATAACAGACGTATCATCTCTATACACCATAATAAAATCAGATTCTTCTACTTCCTTTACTTGGGGAGCAAAATAGTGGGTAATAAAAGAAAAAAGCAGATAGAGTGTTAGCAGTAATATGGTAATTGCGATGATTGTTATAAGGAATACCCTTCTGCTTTTCTTTTCCTGTTTCTCAATACCTGCAGTAGATCTTAAGAAATCTTTCATTAGCTGATTCTGATAGAAAAACCCATAGCCTAATACTATGTAAGTTGAAAGCCAAAAGATTTCAATGATATCACCAGAAAGATAGGAACTGAAATTAAAAGCAAAGTAAACATCAAAAATAAATACCGGTATAAAGGCAATTGCGATTATTAACCACCCAATAGATAAAGAACCTTTTTTAAATGCCAAAGAAGTCTTTACTAAAAGGAAAATCCCAAAAAGAAGAACAAAATCAGCCACAATGTACCCATTATTAAGCACATTCTCTAATAGTGATGCTCCTCCGAAAACGACTGGAATAATATTCAGATAGATAATAGCGAAAATTAAAAATATTATAAATAAATAAATAAATTTCTTTCTCTGTTTTCTTAATTCTGGATCTGAAATAGAAGAAACACTAAAAAAAGCCAATATTAAGGGAATATACCCTAAAAACCTTAATAACTCAGAGTAATAGCGTACAGATTGGGAGAATATAATCCAGATTAATTCTGCCAGAAACCAGCTTGCAATTCCCAATACTATTAAAAATAATGTTTTTCCTTGCAAACTTTTTAATGAGTATATCCTTACAGCATATATTCCTAATACTGCTGCTGAAAAAGAATAAAAAACAGCTAAAAAGTCGGTTAAGAAAATATAGTTATCACCACCAAATCTTGTAAGATACATTACAATGGTAGCTAACAAAACTATGGCCATTACAATAAAACCTTTCTTATTATTATCTATCATTTTGCTTTAACATACTTTCCGTATAACTCCCTTGTCTGTTTCTTTGCATTTTCAGGTCCAACTAATTTTGATAAAATAGTTTCGAATTCGTTTAAAAGTAATTCTGGTTTTTTTTCACGGGATTTCTTTATTATCTTACCTGCGTTTGCTCCAAACAAATTCTCCATTAGCTTGACAGCCTCTCCTTTAGCCAGGGACACTTTAGCTCCCAAGTTAGTTACTTTATCTACAAGCATTTCTATTTGTCCAACAACCTTTTTCCCATAATCATTTTCCAACAGCAAAAAGAATATCTTTTTCTTATTGACCCTTGCAAACATTATCAGGTCTTGGATATATCTGTACATAATTGGGTGGTTGCCATACAGGAGGATGTTAGATAAAGAATCAAAAATAATACCATCAACACCAGCATTCAAAGCTTTTTTTGCTGCTATATTGATTTCAGTATATGCTTGAGGAGAAGACACATATACTACATTGCCCTTTTCTTTGGACTTGCCTTCTTTTTGTGAGACACAATCTATAAATAAAATCTTATCTATGTCTATCTTCTTTTTCTTTAAATCTTTTGAGAAATTGCTATAGCTCTTGTCCAAAGATATTAAACCAAATTTTTTCCCCTTCTTCTTCAAATGTAGAGAAATTATTTTTTCTAGAAAGGAAGCACGTTTGTTAGGGGAAGAAACAAAAAGAACAATGTCATTTTCCATGCTCTTTTTAATAGTTGACTCGACTTTCATAGGATTATTCCAAGGATATTAAAATTGTCAAATTCTTTAATGAAATTTATCCTTTTTTCCCAATTTCACCATATATTTCCTGTTCTGGATAAACCTCTATACCATCATCAGTTATCTGCATAGCAACTATCTTTTTTTGGTGTTTTGCTCCTCTAAGCTTTAATACCTCAATTGCGCTTTCCCTTATATTTCCTCTTTGTATGTTGTACAAAACAACTACACCATCTGCTAAAAACTCCTCTACACCTGATTCTGTTAGTTTAACAGGGATTTCAGTTGATTCTGTTATTAAAAATGAAGTGGCGCCTAATTCTTCAAAAAGCCTGAATAACTGTTCAATGTATATTCTATAGGTCTCTTCTTTTCCAACAAATGCTGCTGCAATAGCAGATAAAGAATCCAGAATAACCCTGTCTGGCTTAAAATTGCCAGGAAATAAAACAGGTTTAACATCAATTAATAGCTCACCTTTTGCCTTTTCCAGCAAAGCTTCAACCTGCCTTGTTATAGCGAATGGGTCATATTTTTGGATTACTAGTTTGCCCTCTCTTTCTAATTTGTCAGGATTCCAATTAAAATCACGCATATGCTCCTTTAATCTTGTTATCGATTCTTCAAATGTCATATAGAGGCATTTTTCTCCATTAATGGCACCATAGTTTAATGTTTGTAAACCAAATATTGTTTTTCCAGAACCAGGACCTCCGCAAAGTAATGTAGATGTACCTTTTGGGACTCCTTTTTCCAATAATTTATCAAAACCAGGAATTCCTATTTTCATCCACGTATTTTTTTTCTGCTTTTCTGGATGTTTGCTCTTTGTTATTATCTTTTTAATAACCTCTCTCTGTTCCTCAATCTGTTCTTCGTGCTCTTTTTTTGGCTGTTCAGCTATTTGTTGAACACTTTCAGTGTGTTCTTTTCGCTCCTCACCCTCTTTTTCGACATCTTTTTTTGCGTGTTTAGTTGCCTTAATGACCCCTTTTATGAATCCCTGAATGCGCTTTTTTTGTTTCTTGATATGTTTTTTATGCTCTTCCTTTTTTGGATGCTTTGCTTTTTTTATTATCTGCTTTTTTTCTTTCTTTGCTGGCTTCTTGTGCTTCTTGGTTTTTTTAACAATACCTTTTAAGAACTTACCAATAAAGTCTTTCTGCTTCTTTTTATGCTCTTTCTTTTTTGGATGTTTGGCTTTTTTTATGACGTGTTTTCTTTTTTTCTTTGTTTGTTTTTTATGTTAGTTTTTTTTATTATTTATTCCTTTAATGAATC
>CAZOXR010000003.1:0-25661 GCA_964583885.1 uncultured Methanosarcinales archaeon
ACGAATTGCATCAGATAAATATAGAAGAAGACCTTGAATCAGAACAAGGCTATACCTACAACCAATTCAGTTTTGTTAAAGTAGCTGGTTTGTGGTACACGCAAATCAGGACAGGAAATACACTTTATGATGTGCCTTTTCACTTTTCCCCTAAAGAAATGGAAGACATAAAGGTGGTTGGAACATTAAACAACTCATTATTCAATTCAGAAGATAAGATTTATGTTACATTTGATCCTTTAGGTTCAAATCTGCAGTATGTTGCATTAGCAGTTGGAGAATTTGACCAAAACATAATAAAATCATTTGCTAAGACACCAGTAGCAGCATGCATAAAAAACGAAACAAATGCATGTGCTATAAGGCCAATAATAACCTGTGAAAATACAAACATGCCAGTTGCCTTTTTTAAAGAAGATGAAAAGACACTAGTTACTTATGATGACAACTGCATAATAATCCAGGGCAATGAGCTTGAAATAGTCAGGGCAACTAACCGAATGCTAATGCAATTTTACGGAATAATGGAATAATGCAACATTACTATTCAGAAAAACAAACAAGCCAATTAAGGCTTAAAAAAATAAAAGCAATATTAAGAGGAATTTCTCTTGAATTCTATACTGCTTCTGGTATGTTTTCACCAAAAAAGATTGATAAAGGAACAAAGCTCTTGATTGAAAAGTCTATCATTGAAAAAAATTGGAAAATACTTGATTTTGGCTGTGGTTATGGCGCAGTTGGTATTGCTGTAGCAAAATCTTTTCCAGAAACAGAAGTATTGATGACAGAAATAAACAGAAGAGCTTTGAAAGTAGCAAAGATGAATATAGAATTAAACCAAATATCCAATATAACTTCTAAATTTAGCAATCTCTTTGAGAAGATTGACAAAAAGTTCGATGCAATTTTAGTTAATCCTCCACAAAACGCAGGCAAAAAATTATGTTTTGAAATCATAGAGCAGTCAAAAGATTTTCTTGAGAAAGACGGCTTATTGCAGCTAGTAGCAAGGCACAACAAAGGCGGTTCTGAACTAAGCAAGAAGATGAAGGAAGTTTTTGGCAATGTCAAAGACATTGCAAAGAAATCAGGATATAGGGTTTATGTTTCTAGGAGATAAACTTCGTTTAATAAGATGTTTATAGTTAGGCGGCTAAACTTAATGGCATCCATTCTCTCTCGAATTCTTCCCATTCTTCTCTATGGTCTAGAGTAAACTGCTGTATTAGCATAATACGCGATTGAAGTCCATAGTCAAATGATGCATCTCCGTGCGATCCATCTTTATGAGCTGCTTCATGAACATAAGTATGTATCACCTCCAAAAGAGGTTTCTGCAAGGATTCTCTTGACATCCAATAAAACTCTGGGTTATACTGTCCAGCAACAATGCTTTTTTCTCCTTCAGCCGTAAAAATCCAAACTTCTTTTATTTCATCCTCAGGTAGACCCAATTCTGCAGAGATTCTTTGAAGAATTTCTATTTTTCTTAATTCAGATGGTGTTGTTTGTACCCTGCTGTGGCTCTGCCAGTCTAAAAATTGTTGTCTTGCACCTTTCATACCTATTTTTCCCAAAAATCCTACACAAATTATAAATCCCTTGTCGGTTAGTCCCTGGCTTATCCATTGAGGACAACTCCAAGGAAGGTCATTACTTAAATAAATTGATTCGAACTTTAAAATTATGCCTGCCTCTACTAGCTTATCTACTATTTTTTCCAAAAGATAGTGGCTCACTTCATAGGAATTAAGTTTATCCCACAGAGCTTTAAAATCATAAACAGATTGTTTTAATTTAGGCACTGGCATTGAATCTACAATAATAGGCAAGACAAGCTCTTGCATCTCATCAGATGTAATCATTCCTCTATCTCTGTCCTTTGGCTGTACCTTTTTCCAAGTCCATATATTTAAATCTTGAACTGTGTTCCATTCTTTCCTATTGTCAAAATGAGTTCTTTGACCAGCCAAATACAAACGACCTTTTTGGCGTTGTCTAAATTCATGTTTTTGTGTTAAATCCAGAGGCAGGATTTTAAAACCACCTGTAGCTTTGTCGTCATAGCTTGCACCTTGAAAGTCGGGGTTCTCACTGCTATAGAATAATTTTCTTGCATTTCCAAAAACCTCTGCCATTTTTTCTGCTTCATCTCCCGAAAATGCTATCTCCAAAGAATTTCCAGACACGGTGTCTGAATTATATTTTCTTGCACACAACCCATTTATTGCCACCCTATAGGCTTCGGGATTTATAGGAGCAAAGTAATATTCTAATCCCCAATCTCTGGATGATGCCTTAACTCGTATTGCTCCATAATCCCTTATCAATACAAATGCTGCTATCTTCATTCCCTCTCCAAAGCCTCCAACTGCAGTTTCAGAGCCTTGCTTTGTCGTGGCCCCAAAATGGATTAATTCTCTCCAATCATAATCCTGTGCTGCGCTAATATAAACCACAACCACTTTGATTATAGTATCCTGGTTTTTTCCTTCTCCAGGTCTAATTCTAGCATCCCGGTATTTTCCTTCTCCAGGTCTAATTTCTATTTTAATTCCATCCATTGTTTGTCCATTTGCATCAAAAAAGTTCTGTACAATGTCTCGAGCTACTTTTTCTAAATCCCATTGCACCCCATAATTTTCCAGCAAGTTAAGATAAAGGCCTTTTTCAACTTGTTTTTCAAAACTGGTTATATTAATGTTATAAGTAAGTAACCTGTATACACTCCTTGACCCATGTCGAGTATCCAAAAAGCTTAAAGTGCGGAAAGTGCCTGCTCCTATTGTACGATCTATCAGTCTTGCGACTCCTAATGCATCTCTCCCGGAAACTGCAGATTCTATGTACTCTTTGACTTCCTCTGGTGTCCTGAATCTATCTGGATTGCGTTCAGATAATATTTTTAAAATCGTGTTATAAATATTTTCATTTTGTTTAAGAAGGTTTATAACTCGCAATAATTGGCTACCCTGTCTATGATCTATTTCACTTACAATTCTAGAAAGTTCTGCATTCAGATGTGCCATCTCATTTCTAAAGTTTGATGTCCATCTCATAGGTCCTAATCTTTCAATTGCTTTGACTTGTACCCGAGCACCCCTCTGCATAAGAGATTCTTCGTTCTCTGTCAGGCTATGGAGATGTCGTAAAATTTCATCGACTGTAAGCCTATTTAGTGGAACTTTTTCTTTCCTTAGGACATCCAATAAAATCAAAAGCAGCAGATCTAATTTTCGAATGTCTGCAATTGAATCTTCTTGCCAAATTTTCCCGAGATCATACCTGTCTCCCTCTTTTAAGTCCTTCAATATTTGTGATTCTGAATAGTAGATTCTTTTTATTAGTTTTTTAATAGACCCAATGATATCTGCCATTTTAATTAATTTATTCCTTAAGATATATAAATATCTTTGTGTTTGGCATGTAAGAAAGGATACTAGAAAAGCATATCAAAGCCATTATTTCGTTAGTAATCTCTTGAATGTAAATGAAAGTAGTGATAAAAGAGTGTCCGCAAATGTTTGCCTATGAGCAGCTATTAAACAAAATCAAATAAACTAAACCTCTTTAACACCATTCTTAGTTAAAGCAACAAGCCTTATTCCTAAACCTAATTTTAATAATGCAGATAAAACAGCCATGTGCTCTTTTCCAGAGCCAGAAATCAAATTCAAAGCAACCTCTGTTCCTTTTATCTTGTCCTTAAGCTTTACAGCCATCTCCTGCGTCATTGGCTCAAGATGCTGCTCGCTGTTCACATTTATGAGTTCCATGTTTTCTTCTGGCTTGAAGTTCTCTTTAGCAAAATCATTCACAATAAGAATTACTTTTTCCCATTCCTGGCCTTTTATCAAAGCAGTAACATGCTGCCAGGTACCTTTCCCTGTTGACAAACAAGCAACTAGTTCAACCATATCTTTGAGTAACTGCCATGTATTTATATAATTTTTTAAAAGGCAATATATATAAAAGAGAAGTTTATTACACTTACTATGCCATTCATAACTTTAAATGAAATCATTGCAATAATTGCAATGGCATTTGCAATGGGCTTTATTTTTACTAGATACTTCAGAAGACAGCCTACAGAAGGTTACGATCCTATAAAATATTATCAGAAAGCTGGCTTGTGGGAAGATATTAAGTATGGGGCAAAGATAGCAGCTCCTGCAATAATCCTGCATGAGCTTGCTCATAAATTTGTTGCAATGGGATTTGGTGCACAAGCAACACTGCACGCACCCTACGGATTATACGCAATTGTAATCCTGCTCTCATTAATCAATTTCCCAGTTCTATTCTTTGTTGGTGGCTATGTCAGCCATACAATGCTGCTTCCTTTGCCTTCAGCTATTGTTTCAATCTCAGGGCCATTAATTAATCTAATACTTTGGCTAACCTTTAGGGCCTCAATTAAGCACAAAATAGTTAATAGAAAAAATTACAGGGACATACATATGATGGCTAGGCTAAATATGTTCCTGTTTATATTCAATATGTTGCCAATACCTGGATTTGATGGCTACCACTTCTTTGCAGGCTTATTGCCTCTTATTCTTTAGCTAAATAACTTGCTTATAATATAGACCAATAATATGATTATAAGCACCCATATTATAACTTTCCACGCACTATCTTGTTTTTTCACTTCAACTGGTTTTTGTGCTACCTTACTTACAATTTTTTTAACTGCCTTTTTTGGTGCTTTCTTTTTAACTGCTCCTTTTTTTGGTTTTTTTGCGATAACAAACACCTCCAATATATTTTAGCCTAAAAATTGATATACTATAAATAATCCCCCCAATATAATCATTATCCATAGAATAATTCTCCAAAACCCCCCTTTCTTAACAGAAGCAACAGCTTCCTTTGCTTTTTCAGCCTCAGCAGGATCAGCCATTCTAAAACACCTCTATTCTGTCCTTTTATAAAGAAGTATATAAAATTTTCTAATTCAGCCAAAAAACCGGCTGCGTTCAAAATCTGCGTCTGTGCCATGAATGCCACCAACATTAAATTTGCGAAGCAAATTTATGTCTGGTTCGGCATTCATGGCATGGCCAGACGAAGCTTACCATGTTCCTAAACGTTGAAGTTGGCGAAGCTAACGAAACGTGCCAGAAATGCAAAGCATTTCTCAGCACAAAGTTTAGGGTTATGGTAAGCGGAGTAGTAGATTTTGAACGCAGCCTCCAAAACCATAACCTTTAAATACTAAAAATCACCTACTTTTTGAATGCAATTGGATATAAAAAGAGAGCATAGGAATTCTATTGTTTTTGTATTGGGTGGTATCTATGACTAGGTATATTGTTATTGCTGGCGGCGTAATGTCAGGAGTTGGCAAAGGTGTAACAACAGCAGCTATTGGCAAAATTCTGCAGGAATATGGCTATAAAGTTACAGCAATAAAGATAGACCCTTACATAAACTATGATGCTGGAACATTAAGGCCAACAGAACATGGAGAAGTATGGGTTACAGCTGATGGCGGAGAAATAGATCAAGACCTTGGAAACTATGAAAGGTTCCAAAAAAAATAATATAACAACCGGCCAGATTTACAAAACAGTCATTGACAAGGAAAGAAAAGGCAAGTATCTTGGCCAGACAGTTCAATTCATTCCACACATACCAGATGAAATCAAAAGAAGAATAAGGGAATCATCAAAAAACTATGATTTTGCTTTAGTTGAAATAGGAGGCACAATTGGAGATTTTGAAAATATCCCCTATCTTTTTGCAATGAAAAGCATTGAAAGGGAAATAGGGGAAGACGATGTTGCTTATATCCTGATAACATATCTCCCAACACCAGGCCATATAGAAGAGATGAAAACAAAGCCAACCCAGCAGGCAATACGTATGTTAAGTGAGAATGGCATATTTCCTGATTTTATAATCTGCAGGGCAAAAAAACCACTTGATAAAATACGTAAAAAGAAAATAGAGATTTACGCAAATATACCCTCTGACCATGTCATTTCAGAGCCGGATATTGAAACCATATACCAGATTCCCCTTGATCTTGAAAAAGATAAATTCGGCTTAAAAATCCTGAAAAGATTTAATCTAAAACCAAGAAAAAAATCAAATTTTAAAAAATGGAATGCCCTAGTCAATAAAATGAAATATCCTAAGAAAAAAATAAAGATAGCAATTGTTGGAAAATATGTTGATATTGGTGATTATAACCTGGCAGATTCTTACATATCTATAAACCAGGCTATACTGCATGCAGGAGCAGAATTTAATGCAGGTATAATAATAAATTGGCTAGACTCGAAAAAATTTGAAAAAAACAAAAATGAATTGAGCATACTAAAGAAATACAAGGGCATAATCGTTCCAGGTGGTTTTGGCTCTTCCGGAGTTGAAGGAAAAATAAAAGCAATTGAATACGCAAGAAAAAATAACATACCTTGTCTTGGTTTGTGCTATGGCATGCAGTTAGCTCTAATAGAATTTGCAAGAAATGTCTGCAATTTAAAGGATGCAAATACAACTGAAGTGAATAAATCAACCAAATATCCTGTAATAGATATTATACCATCACAAAAGAAGATTATGAAAGATAACCTCTATGGCGGAACCATGCGTTTAGGTGCCTATGCAGCAATCTTAGACAAATCTTCAAATGTGTATAAGCTATATAAAGAAACAAGCCGTTTAAGTGAAGACAGAGACAGAATCTTAAAAATGAGAAAAAATAAAAAACAGGCATTTAGACTGGGCGTTATAAAAAATAATGATATGTGTGTTCTGGAAAGGCACAGACACCGTTACGAAGTAAACCCAAATCTTGTAAAGATTCTTGAAAAAAAGGGAGTAAGATTTTCAGGCTATCATAAAAGACATGATGGAACTAGACTGATGGAGTTCATGGAGTTGCCTAACAAAAAGTTTCATATTTCCACACAATCACACCCGGAGTTTAAGAGTAGACTAGGCAGCCCATCACCACTATTCTATGGGTTTGTGAAAGCTATTCTAAAATAACACAACCTTTAAAAACCAATCCTTTTTCTTAATTAAAAATGGAAGAGCAAAAAACAGAAGAACAATCAGAAGAGAAACCAAAAGAAACCAAAGAAGAGACAAAACCAAAAACAAGAGAAAAAAAACCATTTAATCTTAGAAATTTCTATGATAAAAGCTATAAGAAATTATTAATAATCCCATTCCTTCTTCTTTTTCTAGCCATATTATCAATAACATTACAGACAATAAGAACAGGCGATTTCATAAACAGAGATGTTACATTAAAGGGGGGCCTTACAGTCACAATACCTTTGGAAGGAGAGGTGGATATATTAGAGCTTCAAAATCATCTCTCTCAGCAATTTACCTCTAATGACATATCAATCAGAAGATTGAAAAGTGCTGGTTCTGATATTGGGATTATAATTGATTCAGATATAGACGGAACTAAAAAATCCGAGACAGATTCCTTAATAACAAAAATAGAGAAAAAGCTGGATATAAAATTAGAAAAAGGGGAATATACAGTCGAATTCATTGGATCATCCTTAGGTGCTTCTTTCTTCAAGGAAATATTTAAGGCGCTATATGGGGCTTTTCTTTTTATGGGCATGGTTGTTTTCTTATATTTTGGTAAGGAATTAAAATATAAAATTATTTCTGTGATATTAACCATTATTGCAGTATTCTCATTATTGTTTGGGACAAATATAATAACAGAGATGATTGCATATATTATTGGAATTGTTTTAATTTCTATTTATATTGCTAAGAGTATACCCAGTATTGCAGTTATTCTTGCAGCACTCTCTGATATAATCATAACACTGGCAATTGTAAATGTGATGGGGATAAAGATCTCTACTGCAGGTATAGCAGCTTTTTTGATGCTTATAGGTTATTCTGTCGATACTGACATTCTGCTTTCAACAAGGCTCTTAAAGAGGAAGGAAGGTACAGAGATGGATAGAATCATTGGCGCTTTTAAAACAGGAATAACAATGACATTAACAACACTTGTTGCTGTAACAGTGGCCATAATATTCACTGAATCTGAAGTTATCCATCAGATTATGACAATACTCCTTATAGGCCTTATAATTGATTTAATCAATACCTGGATACAAAATGTAGGCATTTTAAGATTATATCTGGAAAGAAAGCATAAAAAACCAGCTAAAAATGAAGAAGCCTAAAAAAATCTTCACGAATGTAAGGGTAATAATCCTTCTTGCAGTTATTATTCTATCTATAGTGGCTATCTATCCAAATTTTGCAAATAAGGGCGCTGCTATAAGGAGCATAAAACCAGACAGCGCAGCAAGCCTGGCAGGAATAGAAAATCCAAAACCAACAACAGCGCTGATGAAAAGAGAAATAATACTATCAATAAACAACAGGCCAATCAATACAGTGGCTGACTACTATGAATTTGTAGAAACATTGGAACCAAATAGAACTATACAGCTAAAAACAAATAAGGGTTTTTATAAGTTAACTACAAGAGAAGCAACAAAAACAATAGAATTAAATGAGACTGTAACAAAATTAATAAACGAAACAGTTCAGGTTAACGAAACAATAAATGGCACTATAAAGTTAGTCAATAAAACAATAACTAAGAAGATTCTTACCAACAAAACTGAAACAATTGGCTTAGGCGTTATGGATAGCCTTGGTATTGATGTTTATGAAGCCCCAAAAACAAATATAAAGAAAGGCCTTGACCTGCAGGGTGGAGTAAGAATACTGCTAAAACCTGAAAAAAAGCTTTCAGAAAAAGACATGGACTTTTTGCTTGCAGGCATGAAAGAGAGATTAAATGTTTATGGTCTTTCAGACCTTATTATCCGGGAAGCAGGAGACCTATCTGGCAACCAGTTCATCCTGGTGGAAATTGCAGGTGGGAATGATAAGGATATAGAAGCTCTAAAGCAACAAGGAAAATTTGAAGCAAAGATTGAAGATGATGTTGTTTTCAGTGGTGGAAATGATATTACATATGTGTGCAGGTCAGCAGATTGCGCAGGCATTGATCCATCAAGAGGTTGTGGCCAGTCTGGCGATACTTGGTTCTGCGATTTTAGATTCTCTATAACATTAAGCAAGGAATCTGCTCAGAAACAAGCAGAACTTACAAAAAATCTTGAAGTTATCACTTCAGAAAATAAGCAGCAGTACTTAAGCAAAAAATTAATTCTTTATCTTGATGATAACCAGGTTGATGAATTGAATATAGGCGCTGACCTGAAAGGAAGGGCTGTAACAGATATCCAGATCTCTGGTTCAGGCACAGGACTAACCCAACAGGAAGCTGCTTTTAATACCTTAAACAATATGAAAAGACTGCAGACAATCTTAATTACAGGTTCATTGCCAGTGAAGCTTGAGATAATCAAAATAGATTCAATCTCTCCTATTCTGGGTGAAGAGTTTGTAAAAAATGCTCTTTTTGTTGGTTTATTTGCTATAATAGCAGTTATAATTGTTGTTTTAATCAGATATAGAAAATTACAAATAGCTGTACCTATGCTGTTTACCTTGGTTTCAGAAGTTCTAATACTCCTTGGTGTTGCATCCCTGATTAGATGGAATCTTGATTTGGCTGCAATAGCAGGAATCATAATAGCAGTTGGTACTGGCATCGATCACCAGATTGTTATTGCAGATGAAACCATAAGGGGAGAAAGCTCAATGCTCTTCAACTGGAAAGAGCGCATCAAAAGAGCATTCTTTATTATTATGGCAGCTTACTTTACAACTGTTGTAGCAATGGTTCCTTTGATTTTTGCTGGAGCTGGATTATTAAAAGGATTTGCTCTCATAACAATTATTGGTATCTCTGTTGGTGTTTTCATAACTCGGCCTGCATTTGCGTCAGTAATAGAGATATTATTAAAGGAGTGAGTACATGGCAACAAAATTATGGGCTATTGTTTTGGTTTTATTATGCACTCTGCTGACTTCTACAGCCCAGATAATCTATAAATTTGGAATTATGCCATTTAATATTTATATGATATTGATTGGGCTTGTTATTTATGGTGCTGCTGCTGCTGTATTAATAACAGCTTTAAAAGGCGGCGAATTGTCTGTTTTATACCCCATCATAGCTACTAGTTATATCTGGGTTAGTTTATTTTCACCTGTATTTTTCTCTACAGACAGCATGAATATGGTAAAATGGGCTGGAATAATATTAATTGTTATGGGTATCAGTTTTGTTGGATTTGGAAGCAAAAGGAATGCTCCAACAGGGGTTGTTTAAATGGCTACAGAATTATGGGCAATTGGGTTAGTTGTTTTAGCAGCTTTCTTAGGTTCATTAGGCCCAATCTATCTTAAAAAATCAGCTAAAGATTTTGGATTGAATCTAAAAAAATTGATTAGAAACCGTAATCTGATTATTGGTTTAGTTTTTTATGCTGTTGGCACTGTTTTGTTTATTCCTGCTCTGCGCGGCGGAGAATTATCTGTTTTATATCCACTGGTTGCAACAACCTATGTATGGGTTAGTTTATGGTCTGTTAAATTTTTGAATGAGAGAATGAATAGATTTAAATGGCTTGGAATACTTATCATAATAATTGGCATAACCTTTATTGGGTTTGGATCTATATAAAATGAGAAAGATAATCTCTCTTGGTGGCTCTGTAATTATGCCTAAGAATATAGATACGAATTTTCTAAAAAAATTTAGGGCATTAATAATAAGCTCTGTAAAAAAAAGGCATAGCTTTGCACTGTATTGTGGAGGAGGAGCATTAGCAAGGAGCTTTCAGAACTCTGCTTCTAAGATTGCTAAATTGACTAATGTGGATTTAGATTGGGTGGGGATAGAAGCAACAAAACTTAATGCTTATCTTTTGAAAACAATATTTAATGGGTACTCTGAAAATAAAATAATAACAAATCCAACAAAGAAAGTTAAATCAAAAAAGCCAATTCTGATTGCAGCAGGATGGAAGCCTGGATGGAGCACTGATTATGATGCAGTTTTACTTGCAAAGAATCTAAAAGCAAATACAGTCATAAATATGACTAATGTTGATTATGTTTATGATAAGAACCCTAAGAAATACAGAAATGCAAAGCCAATCAAGGAAATTTCGTGGAAGAAGTTCAGGAAATTAGTTGGCAATAAATGGGACCCTGGCCTTAACATGCCTTTTGACCCGATTGCAGCAAAAGAAGCTGAAAGATTAGGATTAAAAGTGATAATAATTGGAAAGAATCTGAATAATCTGAAGAATTTTCTAGATGGGAAGAAGTTTAAAGGCACGGTGGTTAGATAAATCGAAATCTTTTAATATAATCAAATATAAAATACATTCTATGCAAAAAAGAGGCAAAAGAGCTGCAGTTGAACTATCTATCAGTTTTCTTATTGTTGTTGTTATAGCTGTTTCATTTCTTGCATTAGGCATAGGCTTTATTAGAAATATATTATCTGAGTCAACTGCTGCATTTGAGAAAAAATTTTCATCTGAGCCAGATCCGCCAGTACCATCTGCTTCAAACCAAATAACATTCTCAAGAGGCACGTACAGGCCTGAAGATAATGATGTTCTGTTGAAATTTTCTATATATAATCCTACTGATGCAGACTGGACACTTAAAGAGGCTCTTACTGAAGAGGATGCATCTTGTGGCAACAGCAATGATAGAATATGTTATGTTGATTATAATGATGGAACAGGTGTATGTAACACCTTAGCTAATGCGATAACTAATGACGAAGATTGCACTGGTGAACCATCTTGCGATCCTGATGGAATATGCTTAATAGATAATACCCCAGACACTGGTTGTGAAGGTGACCCAGATTGCGCACCAGATGCAGGAGCAGATATAGCAATAGGGTGCACTCAATTAGATACCCTGGCTTTGTTCACTCAAAGAACCATTTTAAAAGGCACATATGAAACATTCAATGCTATGGTAAGGTTGATAGATCCTGAACCTGATATCTTATATATATGTAGTGTTAGTGTTAAATCAGAAACTACTTATTCAAAAGAATTTACTGTTCAGACTTAAAAGATGGCAAAAAAAATATTTATTATTAGTATGTTTCTGTTTGTATTATTAGCTGGTTTTGTATATGCAGAAGAACTTGCAGTTACAATCACACCAAGCACTGTATCTCCAAGCACAGCTATAAACATAGGAATAGAGTCAGCCACAACATTTTACCAATATTTGTACATTTATGATTCTGACGATAAATATAAGGGACGTATCAAAGCAGATTGTCCATACTATAGATGCACCAACTCCCATACACTAGAGTACAATATTGGTTCTGATTTTATTGGTTCTTATTATGTTAAGGTATTTGATTACAACAGATATATGTGGGTTAAAACCTATTTTCAGGTAGAAGGAGAGCCATTAGACATAACTATAACGCCAAATGAAGTGCTTGCTGGAGAAACAATTACAATTAACATTAAACCAAACAGCAGAGGAATATCCAGAGAACTTCAATTTTATGATTCAAGCGATAGGCGTAAAGCAACTAATGAATTAGGTTGCGAGGGTAAAGAGATATGCAGATATTACTGGTTCTGGGACTATTGTTCTTATGACAAAAAGTGTTATGAGGAAGTAAGTTTCAGTTATAACATCCCAACAGATTGGAAGCCAGATCAGTATTATTTGAATATTTATAGCATGGATAATTGGATTAAAGAATATTTTAATATAAACCAACTTATAGGGGATGTTAATGGAGATGGTGTGATTGACAATGAAGATGTTGATTTAATAACACTATATGTTGCAGGTTCAAACCCTTTTGAAGTACCAATTACAGGCAGCGCTGTTGTTCAACCGCCTGATTATGTATTGGATGCAAATTCTGATGGAAAGATAGATGCCCTTGATGCAGGATTAGTTGATCAAATTGCAAACAATCTGGAGGTTAGTTTAACCGGGTTTCTGCGATATGGGGATGTTAATGGTGATAATGAGGTTACTGCATTTGATGCTTCTATGGTACTGAAATCTACTGTTCGTATAATCTCATTTAATGAGAACCAAAAAAGAGCAGCTGATGTTACTGGTAATGGGGCTGTTTCAGGTTATGACGCTTCCTTTATTATGAAGTACGCAGCAGGTATGATTGACAGTTTTCCAGTAGAAGCTTTAACAACAGAAAAGAAAATGGCGCAATATTCAGAAAAAGAGGTTTTCCTAATATCTGATAATAATTGGAGAGATGTTTTGCCATTAGTGCCACTAACAACATGGACAGGCAATGAAAATTGCCAAAGAGGGTATGGAACCCCAGCTAATGTTTGTGTTTATCCTACTTTGATTTATCATGAAGAAACAAGCAGCTTTGATGCAGATTCTATAATCTATTTTATGCAGCAATATTCTCCTACAAAAGTCACAGTTATTGGGGATACTCCTCAGGAATTGGATAACTTATTAACAGCTCCAGAAGATGGAGCAGGATTGAATGAGGAGGATATAAGGAGAATCTACCCAACAGACTACTTTTCTTATTGGTCATCTTTTAAAGATGTAATCTATGTAGAAGATAATTATGAGTTGGCTTTGTTAGCATCTACTTACTCTTCTTTGATTAATGCTCCATTGATAATAGAAGGAACTGCATTAGATACATCCTCTGTTTTTTCAGGAAGAAACATTATCTGTGTTGGCTCTGCAACACCTGCAGGAAGTACATGTAATGAACAATATAGCTTGGAGCAATTGCAGCAGAAATATGTAGGTGAAACAAGTACAGACAAGATTCTCTTGGTTAATTCTAATGATTTGAGTATTAAAGTAAGTGAAACATTATATCCAAAAAAATCTAGTGAAGGTATCAGTGAAACATATAGTAAGAACTCTTTAACTGCTCCTGTTCTGGCAAGTGCAAAGCAGGAATTGATTTTAAGCACAAATTCAATAAACTATCAAGATGTAGATTCATTTATTGAAACAAAAATAAATAATTTAGGTCTTGAACCAGAATATCTGACTATTGTTGCAAGCCCTAATGCAATTGAGATGTCTAGACTACCATCAGTGTTAGAAGGATCTGGTTACGTATCAGTAGATGCATGGGAGTATGCACAAATAGATGATGATTACTTCCTTGATTTGGCTGTAGGCAGGATATTTGGAATAACAATAGCAGACTCTTCATCAAACATTGCCAGGAGTCTGTTTTATGAACAAACATTAAGAAATCCTGATAAAGTACTTGTTACAAGAGGGAGTCAAGTAATAGTAGGTGCACAGATGGTGTATAGTCAAGGAAAAGTTTTATCTAGTGCAGGTTATCAAGCAACAGCTACTCCTTCAGGAACTAATTCAAATGACTGGAAAGATAAATCTCTCATATTCTACCATGACCATGGGGCTAGTTCTTGGGCTGGAATAAGTAGTACCTGGATTCCATATCTTGATAATTCTTTTGTGTTTGTTGATGCTTGCTCTACTTGTGGCTTTAAAAAAGCAGCCTCAAAACAATATTTATTCTGCTCAAATGTTATAAGAAATGGAGGTATAGGATATATGGGTACAACAGATCTTGCAGGACTTTATAGTGGAAAGGACTTTATATCAGAAACTTTCGCTTATGGTTCCACAATTGGCAAAAGTTTTATGAATGCTAAAAATGCTATTAATATCCAATCCCTAGGTAGGAATTATATCCCTTGGTACACTCTTATTGGAGATCCCACACTTAAATTAGCAACACCTTATACCATGCCTTCTCCTCAGCTTCTAGAATTGAGTGATAGAGATAATGAAAAAGATTACCAGTTAGTTATACCTGCAATGAAAATAATGAACCAAGAGCAAATTAGACAATTATCCGGAAATCCTGACAGGGGTATTTATATGTATTTCAGCAGCGCATATGGTGGGGGGCCTCTTATGGAAAACTTTTGGTTTGCATATAGAATGCAGCTCTTAGAGTTAGGAGATTTTCAACCAAAATCTGTCCTAATCGATTCAGTCTTAGGGGAACTAGCTAAAGAAACAACTAATGAGGGGGATGTGTGGTGGATTATAAGTCCTCTTAAAAGCTATCGTTGGTTTGAAGTAGATCCATCTGAAATAGGAAATTATGGTTACTTCACTACAGCAAATGATCAACAATTCACAAACTTTGAATTTGATATAACTCTCTCTTCAATACTCATAGTGAATGGAGCCTGCGGTTCTGCGAACAATATACAGACTACAACAAAACCAACAACAAACCTCTGCTCTGCTGGAACTGCTTCTGCTGTAACAGGAATTGGTCCATGGTATTGGACATGTATTGGCTCAAATGGCGGCTCAACAGCGAGCTGTTCTGCCCCTAAAACAATCATTAGTCCACCAGGCACTGATAATCAGACAAATACAACAGGAACAATCAATGCAACCAGCAATCCTAGTGAAGCAAACACCTATGTTGATGCTATCTTTAAAGGAATTACACCCATAGCTATTGCAAACATATCAGTTGGAAACCATACAATTAATATTACAAAGCAAGGGTATTACTCATATGTAAATGATTCAGTTCATGTAAGGGCAAATCAAACAACAATTATTAATGCAATACTGAGAGCAATTGGAGGATGAATGTAAAAATGAAATATACAATTTTAATTTTATTTACAATCATTACATTAGTTCCTTTTGTATCTGGAGAGATAATGTTAGAAATAAATATACGGGATTCCTTTAGCTTAGGAGAAACAATCTCTTATGATTATACAATAACTTCTGATGAAACTACAGAAGCTACAATTATGCCATATGTAGAATGCCCTACTGCTCCTGTCCCGCCAATAGCTGAAGAAACAATTAGTTTGACAGAAAACGTGCCTTATGAAAATGCCTATGTTGATACAGTTGTTGATGATTTGTTTGAACCTCAGACTTGTATGGCTTATGTTGAAATATTAAATCCAATTCAAAAAAGAGTTGAGAAGAACTTTTCAATAAAAACAAATCCAAGTTTTGATTTTAGAATAAAACTAAATAAAAAAATCTTCATAAAAAATGAAGAAATCAACATAGATTACACCTCTTCTGTAGAAAACCCATCAATAACAGCAACCCTAACATATCCTAATGGGAAACAAGAACAAGTAACCTTGCCAACCTCACTAAAAGCTTCTAAAATAGGAACATATGAGATTGAAATAACAGCATCAAAACAAGGCTACAAAACAATAACAAAAAAAGAGCAGTTTGGAGTGATTAAAGAAGAAGCAGAAATACAATCAGCTTCTGTTTGCAACGGTAATAATATCTGCGATAACAATGAAAATTACCAGAACTGCCCATTAGACTGTTTATCAGGAGGAAATGACAATTACTGCGACAAAGTTAGTGACGGCATTTGCGATCCTGACTGCGATACAGGAGACTTTGATTGTGAAACAGTGGAAAAAGAAGAAATTGTGGAAAAATCATACACATGGATAATATTATTGCTTGTTGCTATTGTATCTATAGGCGTAATACTGATTCAGATAGGACTTAAAAGAAATAAATATGAAAAGCAATTGCTGGAAAGACGCAAGATAGAAGAAGCGCTTGAACTTAAGAATTACATTAGGAATAATCTTTCAAGAGGCTATACAGAACAGCACCTTAGACAGGAGTTACTAAAAGATGGTTGGGATAAAAAAATGGTGAATAAAGCCTTTGACACTGTAAAAAAATTCCCTAAATAAAATCATTTGTTAGCATTAATATACCTCTTAATAAAAAACCTCAGAAAATGTTTATCATCTTCCCATAACTGGCTTGTTTCTAAACTTGAATAATATGCTCTCCTGTCGCTGAACTTTATGTTGAACATAGGATATTTATTCCTGTGAAGCACGTAATTTGCAAGAAGCCTGCTTATCCTGCCATTGCCATCTGTGAATGGATGAATTGTGACAAATTTAAGATGAGCTAAAGCTGCAAACTCAACAGGATCATACTTCCCTTGGTTTTTTCTATACCATGAAAAAAAATCTTTAAGCAGGCTATTGAGCGACCCAGGATGCGGAAAACTTACTCTGCTTCCTGTAACCATGATTTCATGCAGCCTTATTTTGCCTGCTATGCTTGAATCAGAATTCCCAAATACCATCTTATGCCATTGGCATAGTTTTTTCAATGTCAGAGCTTCTTTGCAGGCAAGCATATCATAAAAAGCATTTTTATGCCCTTCTGCTTCTTTTACATCATCTAATGGCTTGTTTTTAGGTGTAGAACCATGCACAAACAATTCAACAGTATCCTTGAATGATAATTTGCTTCCTTCTATCTTGTCAGAGTTATAGATAAATTCTATCATGAATGATTCTATTCTTTTCTTTTTTGCTGTTTCAGGTAGATTCTTAAGCTCTTTCTCATGCCTTTTTTTTATTGCAATAAGTGATTTTTTCCAAATATCTCTCATACTTTTAAATTCAATCTCTTTTTTTATATCTTCTATATTCTTAGGCTTCTTCCTACCAAGATATTTACTTAGAATCTTTACTTTTTTCCCTGTCTTATAGCTATGCTCAATATAGTAATAGAATCTCTTCCCTATTTTTCTTCTTCTTAGTATTGCCATAATAATAGCTTACCATTACTATTATATAAATATTGCTGTTTTTCAGAAAAAGTAATGGTAAGTACTTCTAAGAATAAGCTATATAAAATCACTTATCTTATGCCTTCTTTCTTCATGCCACAGCCATGCTATCAGGATTATAGCATCTAATCCAGGAACAATCTCTCTCAATCCTAATTGCCCAATCAAATTAAGTCCAGCAACACCAGTGCTTAAAGGATACAAAGGCATAATATACCCTGCTACAATAAAGTCCAGTAATAAATGAAAGGTAACTCCAAAAGAAACTATAGCTAATAATAAGCTATATTTCTTGCTAAATCTGTAAATTATTAATGAAGAAACCAGGAATATCAATGGAAAAAACATTGAATGGCTGAATGTCCTGTGAAACCATTCTACCTGGATTCCCATCAAATTATTAATCAGCCAGAATAAAGGTATATCAATATCAGGCAACAATCCAGCTACACCTCCAATAAAAATAAAGCGAAGAGGAACCTCTTTTTTATTCTTAACAACATAGTCTCTAAACAAATCTAAAACTATAATAGCAAGAAGTATGTGCATTACTGCCTGGGGCATTTTTAAAAATTACCTTAATCTTCTTTTTGCTCTTCTATAGGCTCCTTTTGCAGCTTTTTTGGATTTCTGCCTTAATTTTTTCTCTAAAACAGCTACTTTGCCCTTTAATTTTTTTGCTTCAGCAAATGAGATTATGCCAATCTTCTTAAGGGCTTTTTTAGATTCTGCTTCACCTATTTTTCTTAATTTTACCTGGTGTTTTTTTGCTTCAGATAAAACCCTTTTTACCAAAACTCTTCCTTCTTTGCTGTTTACTGCTCCTTTCTTAACCAATTCCTTTACAGCTTTCTCTGCTTTTCTTCTTGTTAAGCTGGCAGCTCCAAGTCCTAACAACAAACCTTTTCTTAATATCTCTTTCATCTTATTTTCACCTCAAAATTTTTTATTTTGATGGTACTGAAACCACTTTACGTGGTTTACATCACCTCATTAATCTTCTTTCTCTTAAAACAGATACAAACAACATGAAACCCAATAAGACAGCAAACAAAAAAAACAAAGATGAATAAATAGACATGCCATATATGAATTTCTCGCCAATATTAATCAGCAAAGCTCCAGTAATCAATAATGCAGCTATTATCATACTGTAAGCTAGCCTGTTGCTTGACCTGTCTATCTCTAAAGATAATGACCTTACATCCTTGTCTTCAATATCAACCTTAACCTTTCCGGATTGTATCTTCTGAAATAATCTATCTGTTTTATCAGGCAGGTCTGTTACAAATCTCCTGAATCTTGACATATTCTTTAAAAGATTATTAACAGCATGCTTAGGACTGGATTTACTGATAATCAGCCTTTCTGCAAAAGGCTGAACCTTATCCATGAACTTGAAGTTAGGATCGTATTCTAAACCAACACCCTCTAAAGTTACAATTGTTTTTCCAAAAAGAACAAAATCAAGAGGCATCTTAATCTTGTACCTAAGAGCAACATCCAGCACATCCTCCAGCACAAAACTTAACCTAATATCCCTCAGCTGGTTCCCTTTCAATGGCCTTAGTGCTTCCCTTATTTCATTTCTAAATGAATTAATATCTATTTTATCTTCTTCTACCACTCCCATTTCCAGGAATGTTTGGACAATCTTGTCTGTATCTTTTTTTATAATTCCATAAAACAAATCAATTGATTTTCTCTTCAGGTCTTCATCAAAATAACCGACTATCCCAAAATCAACTAATGCTACAACATTATTCTTTAACACAAGCATGTTGCTTGGATGGGGGTCAGCATGAAAAAAGCCATGGATAAAAACCTGGGTGAGTATAGCATCAAACCCATTCCTTATTACCTTGTCTAAATCAAGCCCTTTTCTTTTGATTTCCTTTATATTGCGTATCTCTGTCCCATCAAGATATTCTAAAACCAATATCCTGCTTGTTGTGTAATCATCATAAACCTTGGGTATTTTAACAGTTCTTATATCCTCAAAATTTCTGTAAAACCTATGCGCATTCTCCGCTTCAATCCTGAAATCAAGCTCATTTTTTGTCCATTCGGAGAATTCCTTTACAATGCTTACAGGGCTGTATTTTGCAATCTGCGGTGAATATTTTTCTGCTAATTTTGCGATATAGAACATTATTTCTACATCTGTCTCCATTATTTTCTGTACATTTAGCCTTTGTATCTTTACAGCAACTTTCTCGCCATTCCTTAAAACTGCTTTATGAACCTGGCCTATAGAAGCAGACGCTATTGGCTTTTTTTCAAAAGACCTGAATACATTATTTAGGGGCTTGCCAAGCTCTTTTTCTATCTCCTTTTCAGCCTTCTCAAACGAAAATGAAGGCACCTTATCCTGCAGTTTTTCAAATTCCTTGATGTATTTTTTTGGCACTAGATCTGGCCTTACACTTAAAAGCTGGCCTAATTTAATGAACGTAGGCCCTAATCTTTCCAGAGTTATCCTTAATCTGGCTTCAGGGGTTAATTTTTTTTTCTTGGCTAATTTTGATTTTATCCTTTTACTTATTGGAATCTTATGCTTTAATTTGATTTTATCAACTAAATAGCCAAAACCCTCTTCAACAAGAACTAATAAAATGCGCTCTAATCTGGTTATGTCTTTCACCTCTTTTACAAACATAAAAGTCATGCTATCTTTTATTATCTACTCATTTATATAGTTTATGAAATTTTATATTTACTCAAATTTATTAATCAAAACATTTTTATATAGCTGAATACCCTCAAAAAAGAATGAAAGACATAGTTGAAATAAGGATTCATGGCAGAGGAGGCCAAGGAGCAAAAACAGCAGCAGAATTCATAGCTGAAGCTGCTTTAAGTAAAGATAAACAGATTCAGGCATTCCCTGAATATGGCCCTGAAAGAGCAGGAGCTCCAATGAAAGCTTATGTCAGGGTATCTGATAAAAAAATAAAGACATTTGCTCCGGTTGTAAGCCCGGATGTTGTGATGGTTATTGATCCTACCCTAATTACCTCAGTTGATGTTGCAGAGGGTTTGGCAAAGGATGGCATTTTAATAGTAAATACAAACAAGACCTCAAAAGAGATAAGAAAAGGAACAGATTTTAATGGAAAAATTTATTGTGTTGATGCAACAAAAATCTCAATAGATACTGTTGGAAGAAACCTGCCCAACACGCCAATGCTTGGAGCCTTTGTAAAAGCAACAGACATTATACCTTTAGAAGCGATATTTGAATGTATAAAAGAAAAATTCCTTAAGAAATTAGGAGAAGATAAAACAAACAAAACAATAGAGGGCGTAAAAAAAGCGCATGATGCAATATGACCTGGTTTTTTAAGAAAGAAAGGACTAGTAAAGAGATTCCAATAGGTGGACTTATAGAAGAATCCGGCTCAAGCAGGCGTTTCAAGACAGGGGACTGGAGAAGCTTCAGGCCAATAGTTGATGAAGGAAAATGCATACACTGCATGTTCTGTGTTGTTTATTGCCCTGAAAACTGCATTAAAGTTAAAGATGGAAAAAAAGGAGAGATTAACTTAGAATATTGTAAAGGATGCGGGATTTGTGCAAAAGAATGCCCTGTTAAATGTATTAAGATGAAAGAAGAAGAAAAATGCCAACAATAAAAGCGCTGACAGGAGGAGAAGCTGTTGCAGAAGCAATGAAGCAGATTAATCCAGACGTTGTTGCAGCATATCCAATCACTCCTCAGACTATTATAATGCAAAAATTTTCTGATTTTCATGCAGATGGCTTGGTTGATTCAGAATTAGTAAGAGTTGAATCAGAGCACTCTGCTATGTCATGTTGTGTTGGAGCATCAGCAGCTGGAGCTCGTTCAGTAACAGCAACAGCATCAGCAGGATTAGCATTAATGTGGGAAATTCTAGGCATAGCTTCTGGTTTAAGATTGCCAATAGTAATGGCAGTAGCTAATAGGGCTTTATCTGCTCCAATCAATATTCATTGCGATCATTCAGATGCAATGGGCTGCAGGGATCATGGATGGATCATGCTGTTTAGTGAAAATGGCCAGGAAGCATATGAAAACATGTTTTTAGCCACTAAATTAGCTGAAAAAAAGGATGTTTTACTTCCTGTTATGGTTAACCTAGATGGATTTATTACTTCACACGGAGTTGAAAATATAGCTGTTTATGACGATAAAAAAATGAAACAGTTTGTTGGCGAGCACAAAGCCAATAAGCCATTATTGGATGTTCAGCATCCAGTTAGTTACGGCCCTTTGCAGCTGCAGGATTATTATTTTGAAACAAGATTTCAGCAAATAGCTGCAATGGAAGCAGCAAAAAAAGCTTACCTGGAAATTGGCAGCGAACTTTCCAAGATAACTGGAAACAAATACGGATATTTTGAAAAATACAAGATGGATGATGCAAAAGCAGTTATCATCACAATGAGTTCAACAGCAGGAACAACAAAAGCAGTTATTGATAATTTGCGAGAAAAAGGAAAAAAAGTTGGTTTATTGAAGATTAAGCTATTCAGGCCATTCCCATACAAAGAAGTAATGAAAGCATTAGATGGCATAAAATCAGTTGCTGTTTTAGACAGGTCTGCTTCATTTGGCGCAAATGCTCCTTTATATGGAGAAATAAAAAATACATTATATGAGCTAAAGAACAAGCCAAGCTTACATAGCTGTCTTTATGGTATTGGTGGCAAAAATATCTATGAAGATGACATAGAAGCTATATTTAATAAAATGTTAGAGAATAAATTAAAAGATTTAGAATATATTGGATTAAGAAAATGAATATAAAAGAATTAGCTCAAAATCAGGAGAAAAATAAGAAAATTATGCCTGGCCACAGAAGCTGCTCTGGCTGCGGGTTTCCCCAGATAGTCAGGACTATATTATCTTCAACAGACAAGAAGATTGTTGTTTCATGCGCAACAGGATGTTTAGAGGTTACAACTACAATCTACCCATTTACTTCATGGAATGTTCCTTTTATCCATTCAGCATTTGAAAACTCTGCAGTTACAATGGCCGGTGTTGAATCTGCTTACAATGCATTAAAGAGAAAAGGAAAGATTAATCACGAAATCAAGTTTGTAGCTTTTGGCGGAGATGGTGGAACCTATGATATAGGCCTGCAAAGCTTGTCTGGAATGCTGGAAAGAGGCCATGACATACTTTATGTTTTGTATGACAATGAAGCTTATATGAACACTGGAATTCAGCGCAGTTCTGCAACACCTTATGGCGCTTCAACAACAACAGCTCCTGCTGGAAAAGCACATCAGGGAAAAGAAGAATTCAGGAAAGATATTGCAAAGATTGTAGCAGCCCATAATATTCCTTATGTTGCTCAGGCTTCTGTAAGTAACTTGATAGATCTATCAAACAAAGCGCAGAAAGCTTTTACAATAAAAGGCCCTAAGTTTATTGTTTGTTTGCAGCCTTGCACTCTAGGCTGGAGATATTCTCCTGAGAAAACAATTAGCATAGCTAAATTAGCTGTTGAATCCAGGTTCTGGCAATTGTATGAGATAGAAAATGGCAAGTATAAGCTAAACTATAATCCATCTAAACCAATACCTATTGAAGATTATCTGAAGACTCAAGGCAGGTTTAAGCATTTGTTTAAGCCTGAAAATAAATCCATGATAGAAAAAATTCAGAAGCATGTTGATAGTGAATGGGAGAAATTGTTGAAGCTTTGTGATTAAAAAACCTCAATCTTATTTGGATCTATCTTTATTCCTTTATTTGTTATATCCAAAACAACTGTTTTCTCAGGTATCTTTGTGCCTCTCATCTTTAATATCTCAAAAGCCCTTTTTCTTATCCCCTTCTTTTTTACATGGTATAGGAGCAGTATTCCATCAACCTCAAAATCAAGAGCTGCTGATATTGTATGGCCATCTTTTGCTTCATCCTGCGATGTCAATATGCCTGTGCAGTCCCATTTATTGATGAGCTCAAATAATGTTAAAGCAGCTTCTTTCTTTGTCAGTTCATCTTCATATAGCAAAGCAAAAGAAGTTATGGAATCTATAACTATCCTTTTGGCTTTTATTTTTTCAATAACTGCTTCAACCATACCGCCGCCTTCTGTCAGGATCTTTTTTA
The DNA here is from genome assembly GCA_964583885.1 of uncultured Methanosarcinales archaeon. GTDB lineage: Archaea > Nanobdellota > Nanobdellia > Woesearchaeales > CAZOXR01 > CAZOXR01. The sequence goes on from CAZOXR010000003.1 coordinate 23,700, forward strand.
CCTGCTCTGGCGAGTATTCCAAAAAAATAAATTTTTTCTGATCTTCGTATTTTTGCAAATCCCACCCAAACTCCAGCATATCCTCATAAAATTTTCCCTTTTTTTCCTCAAATGTTACGTAGATTCCTGGCTCATTATTCTTAATGCCATCAACAATAAATTGCGTTGCAAAGATTGTTTTGCCGGTTCCTGCTCCTCCAGCAACTAAATTAACGCTGTTTTTCTTAAATCCGCCTTTTAATAAAGAATCCAGATTGGAAATGCCAGTTGTTATTCTTTTTATAGCCATTTTATATATTTTATTATTGACGTATATAAAGTTTATTATTTGATTTCTTTATTAGCCCATTTAAGGTATTCTTTGTTTGCATCAGCTTTTATCTTTAATATTGCAGGTATTTCATAAGAATGCATCTTTTTTACCTCTTTTTTTAATATATTGAAGTTCTTTTCAGTTGTTTTTGCAATCATTACAAATTCTTTGTCATTTACTATCTTATTCTTCCACCAGTATAATGAATCAATAGGAAACATATTAGAGCAGGCAATTATTCTTTTCTTTAGAAGATGTTTTGATATCTTTATTGCTTCTTTTCTATCTTTACAGGTTATATACGCTAGAACCATAATTTATACTAATAATTGCTGATTTATTAATTTTTTGGAAATCTTTATTAACTAAACAGCCCTTTCTGAGCTAAAATGCACCAAAAGTATATATTTTCAAACCTTATTGGAACGTTCGTATTTAATGAACATTTTAAAATGGCAGATAGGGTTATGTTCAGAAATATTGATGATTATGATAAGAGAGAAAAGCATGAACAGCAATTGGTTAAGAAATATAAGAATATAAAAAAGCCAGAAGGAAATGAATTGTTTAGGATTCTTGAAAGTTTTAAGAAAAAAGAGTTTTTTAATGATTTTTATAAGAAAAATCTTTTATTGACAAGGAAGAAAATAAAAGAATCAGTAAGTGATGATCTGCTTGCAATACAGACAATAAATAATATCTCTGAGATGGATAAGCTGATTAATGTGTTGTCTAAGAGATTGCGGGAATGGTATGAATTCTATAATCCTGAATTGTCAAAAAGGATTCATGACAATCAAAAGTTTTCTGATGTCATATTAAAAGAAAAAAAGAAAAAAGAATCAATGGGGGCTGAATTTTCAAAGGAAAACATCGATCCAATACTAAATCTATCAAAGGAGATTAAAAATTTGTATAGGCTTAAGGATTCTCAGTTAAAATATCTTGAAAATTTAATGAAGAAAATATGCCCTAACATGACAGCTATAACTGGTGTTTCTATTGGGGCTAAATTACTGGAGCATGCTGGCTCATTAAAAAGACTGGCAGAAATGCCTGCCTCAACAATTCAACTGCTTGGAGCTGAGAAGGCTTTGTTCAGGCATATAAAGAACAAGAAGAATTTATGCCCCAAGTATGGCCTCCTTCATGAACACCCATTTATTACCCAGTCAAAAAAGAAATCACATGGTAAAATAGCAAGAGCATTAGCAGATAAGATTGCAATAGCTGTTAAAGTCGATTACTTCAAAGGCAAGTTTATTGGTGATAAATTAAGAAAAGAGTTAGAGAAAAAGATAAAATGATTGCTAAATCAAAGATATTTGAAGTTTATGAAGACAGAAGAAGGCTTTACACTAAAAATCTGACTCCCGGAACAAAGGTTTATTCTGAAAAATTAGTTAGAAGTGGGGGTGTTGAGTATCGCGAGTGGGATGCTTTCAAAAGCAAACTAGCCAGCTCAATTCAAAAAGGCGCTTCTAATATTGGCTTTAGAAAAGATGATATTGTTTTGTATCTTGGCTGCTCGCATGGCTATACTCCTTCATTTGTTTCTGATATTATTGGAAAAGAAGGGGTTGTATTTGCTCTTGATGTTGCTCCAAGGGTAATGCGTGATATTGTTTTTGTAGTTGAAAAAAGAAAGA
>CAZOXR010000004.1:0-21917 GCA_964583885.1 uncultured Methanosarcinales archaeon
AAGCCGAGTGTATCAGCAATATTGATTATTGGATACATATCACAGACATTTCCAAATAAGTGAACAGGAATTATCGCTTTAGTATTCTCAGAAATTGCTTTTTCAATTTTATTGGCATCTATATTGTATGTTTCCTTATCAATATCCACTAAAACAGGCTTAGCTCCAGCCATTTCTATTGCTGCTATTGTTGGAGCTGATATATTTGGAACAGTAATCACTTCATTTCCTTGTTTTATCCCGCAACCTCTTAAAGCAAGATGCAAGGCATCTGTTCCGCTTGCAACACCTATGCCATATCTGCAATTACAGTATCCAGAAAATTCTTTTTCAAAAGATTTGACATTTTCACCAAGAACAAATATTCCTGAATTTAATACTTGCTTTATTGATGTATTTATTTCTTGTTCAATTTGCCCATATTGTTTTTTAAGGTCAATGAAAGGAATCATTTTGTTTTATTTTTTTAGGATTTTATTTACGGGTTTAAAAAACCTGTACACTTTGAAGTATAATTCATCAATCTTTCTTTTCTCTTCCCACAACCTATCACAGTTCCTGCATAGATGTATGTCTCTGAATTTGCCTTTTACTAACTTATCTCTAAGAGTTATGAGGGATTTACTATTCCACGCACTTAATGTAGGAACCTTATTGGCATCGGCAATTACAAAGTCAGTATTTAAATCAAGACAACAAGGGACTATTTTACCATCCCATGTAACAGCCATTTTATACCACAGGTCATCACAGTGGATATAGTTGTTTTTTTTTCTTGGAACTGTTCTATTTTTTATTTTGCCTGCCCACGAATGAGCAAAGAAAATGTTATATTTAAATATGTTGTATTTTTTGAATATTTCAGTGAAATCTTTTTTTAGTTGAAGATTTTTATGATGGCCAAACAACTTTACAACCTGTATTATTACATAAGGCTTTTTTGACTTCATTTTCCTTTTTAAGTCCAAGAAATAAATTATATTTTGTAAGACTTTGCTGTATTTCGCTCCTGTTCTAATTTTTTCAAAATATTCTGCATCTTCACCATCAAAACTTATTGTTATCCTATCCAAGCCAGAGTTAATAAGTTTTTTTGATGTTTCTTTGTCAAGTAATGCAGCATTTGTGTAGATATCACATCTTACGCCATTCTCTTTGGCAAATTTTATCATTTCAGGTAATTGTTTATGTAATAATGGTTCACCGCCCAATATTAATAACACCCAGCTGACTTTGCCTTTGATGTCATTTATTATTTTTTTAAATAAATCTAAGCTCATAAAACCCTTTTTTCTTTTCATAATCCTGTTAGGACATATCTGGCATCTTAGATTGCAGTGGTTAGTTATTTCAACCAATAATATGAGTGGAAAAAAATTTAATTTAGTTTTACCCCTGTAAAAACTCCAATTTCTTTGGATGTAATTTTTTAAAACTTTAAGTTTGTATTTTATTTCCGGCATTTTGGTTTTATGTTGTTTTTTAGAATATTGTGTTGACTATCCAGAATATGTTTCCTTAAATTTTTTATAATCCCCAATATAATCTTTTTCATCATATTCCTCTGAAGCTAAAACCAGCAAGATACAGTCAGGGGAAGCATCATAGATTGCAGTCCAAAAATTCGGTTCTACGATTAATCCCTTACTGCCATCGTCTAAAATGATTTCTTCTTTGTGCTTTCCATCATCGAGGCTTACCTTACAACTGCCTTTTATACATACAATGCATTGTCTTGTTTTGTAATGTGCGTGTTTTCCTCTTACTGTTTCACCAATCCCCTGTATCCAAAATACCCTTTTTATTTGAAAAGGGATACTTGATTCCTGGATAACTGAAAGTTTGCCTCTATTGTCTGATTTGCTCTTGACGGCAATTATTTTAATATTTAGCATTTTTTATGATCTCTTCATAAACTTTAACTGTTCTTTTAGCCATGAATTCTGAAGTAAAATTATTCAATATCTTTTTTCTGGCGGACTTGCCAATCCTTTCTGATAGTTCTTTATTATTTAATATAAAACTTATCTTTTTGATTAGCTGATTAGTGTCTTTAGTTTTAAATAACACCCCATCTTGACTGTTTTTTATCAGTGTTGGTGTACTTCCGATATTTGAACTAATAACTACTTTCTCACAAGCCATAGCCTCGGCCATTATTAAATCATATCCATTTTGCCTAATTGTTGGATTAACAAAAACATCGCAACTGTTCAAAAAAGAAGGAACTTCTTTTATATCTATAAATCCAGTAAATATAATGTTTTTTGATTTTGTATTCTTCGCAAGTCTTTTTAAATTATTCATGTAAAATCCATCACCTACAATAACTAATTTAATCTTTTTTGTTATCTTTTCTATTTTTGGCATAGCTCTAATAATGACTTGAAGTCCTTTATCTCTTTCTAATCTGGCTATGCAAAGAATTATTTTTTCATCATTTTCAATACCATATTTTTTTAATAAAATTTTATTTTTTTTGTCAGGCTCAAATAAATTGGCATCTATCCCGTTGTATACTTTGAAAAGTTTATCATCTTTAAGGTGATATATTTTTTTCATAATTTTTTCTTGCTCGTTACTAGTACAGATCATACCGTCAGAGGAGTTTGTCAATTTCAGTTCTTCTAAAAAATAACTTTTTGGCCAATAATACAATGAACACCAAAAAAAGCTTAGGATATCTCTAATAAAAGTATTGAGTGATAAACCCATATTTAATTTAGTTTTGAAATCATCGTGGACAGTAGTGTGCAAGGTAACAACTATAGGAACATGATATTTTTTATTAATTTTCTTCTTCAAGAAGTGGAGTGCGGCACGTTCCTGGCTATGGAGAATATCAAATTTTTCTTTTTTGTGAAGTTCAATGAATTTTTTTATGCTTTCTTCTCTCCACTCTTTTGAATAATTTTTAGTAAATTTTATTGGTTTTGCTCTTTTGAGATAATATATTCTAAAGCCATTTATTTCTTCATATTCTTTATCTTGGCTTGCTGCGGTAATAACAGTCACTCTATTCCCAATCTTAGCTAACTTTTGGCATAACATAAAAGTATGGTCTTCTATACCGCCTTTGCTATTGCCGGGCATGACAATAGAGATAATACATATGTTCATTTTTCTGCTCTCATGTCAAAACAAACTTCATCTATTAATCCATTTACAAACAAACATACCTTATTTCTTATAAATGAAGGTATAAATTTTCCAATGCCGCTTGGTTTTAATGTACAGCTGATTTTAAATCTAGCTTTAGAATAAAAGTTCAGTTTATTGTCTTTCTTAAAATAATCCATACTGAATCTTGTGAAAAAATGTTTTGCCATCAGGTCTCTATAAGCATTAAAGCTTGTGTAATGCGGGGAATTTATAAGTAATTTGCCTTTTGGTTTTAATACCCTATGGCATTCTTCAATGACATGAATGACATTATCTATATGGTGTAATACGTCGATGATATAAACACCATCAAATTTATTTGAGCTAAAAGGAATCTTTTTTTTGTCAACATCACAAACTACATCAACGTGAGGCAAGTTAATTTTATCTAAATGAATTACTTCTTCATTCTCTTTGCCATTATATATTCCTATGTATTGGCTTTTGCCATATCCTATTTCGAGGACTTTTATTTTTTTAGTTTCTTCCACCATTCTTCGTTATTCTTATACCATTCGATAGTTTCATTTAATGCTTTACTGAATTTATGCTTTGGACTCCAACCAAGTTTTTTTATTTTTGTGCAGTCAAGTGAATATCTTCTGTCATGGCCTGGCCTGTCCTTAACATATTCTATATAACTATTATCAAGCCCCATTTCTTTGAGAATTAATCCCACAATTTCTATATTCATTAATTCATTTTCTCCACCTATGTTATAAATCTCGCCATTTTTCCCTTTTTTAGATATCATTTCTATGGCTTCACAATTATCCTTGACAAATATCCAGTCTCTTATGTTTTTTCCGTCGCCATAGAGGGGGACTTTCTTACCTTCAAGAAGATTGGTGATAAACAAAGAAATTAATTTTTCAGGGTACTGGTAGGGTCCAAAATTGTTGGTGGTGCGGGTGATTATTACGGGAAAATTAAATGTATAATAATAACTCAAAGCTAAAAGATCAGCAGAGGCTTTTGAGGATGAGTAAGCAGAAGAAGGGTTGAGTTTGTCAGTTTCCTTAAATGAGCCTTTTTGGATGCTGCCGTATACTTCATCTGTGCTTACATGGATGAATTTGTTTACATTATGTTTTCTTGCACTTTCAAGCAATACACTTGTTCCTAAAACATTTGTCTTCACAAAGACATGCGGATCAGTTATAGACCGGTCTACATGGCTTTCTGCAGCGAAATTAAAAAGAAGGTCTACTCCCTCCATTGCTTCTGAGACCGTGTCATTATCACATATATCGCACTTAATAAATTTGTAGTTTGTTTTGTTTTCAACGTCCTTGAGATTATCCAGGTTTCCTGCATATGTGATATTATCCATATTTATTATTGTGTCTTTAGGATGCTTGGCTACAATCATCCTTACAAAATTACTTCCGATAAAGCCAGCCCCACCTGTAATGAGAATTTTCATGAATATACCTCGCTATGTTCTCCCAATATCAACCGGTAACCCTTCTGAGATTTTTTGTTTGCACCTATCTTGGTTTCTTTACCTATAAGGCTTTCTATGATCTTATTTTTGAATTCTATCTCAACATTATCCAGTATAACTGAAGATTCTATTTCGCTATTTTTGATGGTTACGTTATTGCCTATTGAAGTGTAGGGGCCTATATAGGTATTTGGGCCTATGGTGCAGTTCTCTCCTATGATAATTGGTCCCTTGATAGAACAACTTTCAAGTATCCTAGAATTTTCTCCAATTACTATATTGCCAATAAGCTGGGCATCCTTAGATATGCTGCCTTTAATATCCGATTTAATGCCCATCAATACAAGATGGTTTGCTCTTAGCACTGCTTCTGTTGTTCCTGTATCATCCCACCAGCCCTTGACAATATGCCCAGTTACCTTATATTTATCATATTGAACAAGCTTAGAAATAGCATCAGTAAGCTGCAGTTCGCCATGCCTGCCGGGTTTGGTGTCTTTTATAGCATCAAATATGCATTCTTTGAATAAATAAATACCAATAATTGCGAGATTACTCTTTGGATTTTCGGGTTTTTCTTCTACATGTATAACTTCATTTTCTTTGTTAAGTACAGCAGTTCCATACATCTTTGGGTTATCTACTCCAGTAAGCAGAAGGCTAGCATCAGCACCTGAATTTTCAAATTTGCTGACAAAGTCTTTTATTCCCTCTTTGAGTATATTATCTCCAAGATATACAACAAAATTATCATTGTCTATGAATTCCTTGGCAATGCCTACTGCATGGGCCAGTCCCATCGGAGCGTCTTGTCTGATGTATGTTATCTTAACATCCCATTTTGAACCGTCACCAAGAGAACCCTTTATTTTTTGTATTCTTTCATTAGTGTACCCTACTATTACCCCTATTTCTTCAATACCTGAATTCTTTAAATCTTCTACTACATAATGAAGAACAGGCTTATTGGCAATAGGAATAAGCTGTTTTGGTCCAGTGTGGCTTAGAGGCCTAAGTCTTGTGCCTAATCCTCCAGCTAGTATTAATCCTTTCATTAAGTTGTCCCCTCTAGAGGATAAGTAGCATAATTTTTATAAAACTTTCTCTTTAATGGGCTTTCGTATTTTTAAACAACAGGATTCCACTTGCTAAAAAATGGTTAAAAATGGAGGGTGGGCTAATCCATTTGGTTAGTGGACAACAGCTGAAAAAATAATGAAGATTCTAAATGATGAAATTAACCTTCAATAGCTGCATGATACCTTGCAGTTATGGCTTCAACATTCAGTTCTTTTTTGATTTTATTGCAAAGCTTTTTTTGAATTTTGTCGTCTACTGGTTTTTTCTTGAGGATAATTATCTTTCTGGCGATTTCCTTAACTGTATCTCTGCAGACAAAAAATTTCCAAAACTCCTTAGGTAAGTACAAATCCAAACCATTTTTGCAGGTAGTTATAAACGGAAGATTAGCCATGATAGCCTCAGCAATTACAGCAGTAACTTCTTGTTTGTTACCAAAGAATAAAAGGTGAGATCTGTTATAGATATCATTCAAGTTCTCATTCCCCACATACCCTAGAAGCTCCACATAATCCCCTAAATCGTTTTTTTTAATTAACTTCTTTAACTGTTTTTCATATGGGCCTGTTCCGATGATTTTGAGCTTGAGATCTGTATGGCCATTTTCTATCAATTTATGGAGGGCCTTTATGATTTTTTGGTGACCTTTAACCCTTGTCAGTGTCCCTACAGATAGAATGGTGAATTTAAGATATTTCTTAAGTTTAATGGGGTAAAATTTTTTTGTGTTTAAGCCTAATCCTACTACTACAACCTTGTTTTTCACCTGCCTGTACATTTTGAGATCCTTATAGACATTCGTGCATGATTCATAGGTGACAAGAAATCTAGAGGCGTATTTGGCTATCCTTTTTAGCAACGGCTTAATGAGGTATTTTGTCAAATGGAATAATGGGGGATAATTGCTAGTTGCACTGTCATATAATAGCTTTATATTATGTTTTTTTGCTATGAGATAGCTTTGCATGGCATATATGTGCAATTCAGGGTCATTTGATATAATCACATCAAAATCTTTTAAGTGCCCTTCTAGATGAGGGTAATACATATGAGGGATGCCAAGTATTTTCATGAATACACAGAGAGGTTTAATAATCTTAAGTCTGATATCAAAACTGCTAATGAAGACTATTTTTAATCCTGACCAGTCTAGCTTGTTTAGATATTTTTTATCTTCATAGTCTTTATCGATGAATACTGTGAGTTCATGGTTGTATTTCTTCTGAAGCTTTCTGTAAATATGTAGCTTAATATCTGCAGATGTGCAATTTGCAGTATAGGGTGGGTGAAAAATTGCAATTTTCTTCTTCAATTTTTTAGCTAACGGTTTTTTCATTCTACAACCTAAAAGTTTTCCTCAATATCATTGAACTCCGAGATATGTAAATTGCTTTATTTTAAATAGGTTTTGTTTTTAAGTAAATGCATTAAATATGAAGAATATCAGTCAAATAATAAAGCTATGGGCTTTATGTTTTCCTTGGTTAAATAATTAGAACCACTTCATATATTTCATAAGAAAATCACGCTGTTTTCTTGTTAGTTTTGATGAAATATAGGATTTCATGGATAAAACAACATCATATATAGACTTATCTTTAGTTACTTTAGTTTTTGCTATAAACTTAAAAAAGGGGGATATCATGGGGTGCCATGCTGAAATCCTGAATATTTTATAATAATATTTTATTTTCTCCTTTGATATGGAGGGTTGATCTAAAATGCTGATGTCATCGAAATAAGAACTAACTTTACGCTTGCTTATCCACCCCTTTTTCCTACATAGATCATATGATTCTGTGCCAGGATAAGGCCTGAAAATAGATGCACCCATCCTGTAAGGATTTACAGCTCTGTTGAGTTTGATGGTGTCCAAGATTGTTTTTTCTGTTTCGCATGGAAGGCCTATCATATTGAATGATGTTACTCTCATTCCGTATTTCTTAGTTAAATTAAATGCGTCTTTTATCTGCTTGTTCGTCATATTTCTTTTTAGAATCTTCGACCTTATAAAATGATTACCGCTTTCGATTCCAAACTTCACCTCAGAGCAACCAGCTTTTTTGAGAAGTTTTGCTATTTCCTTATCCATTATCTCTGCTCTTGCATTACAGACAAAAGGAATGCCGATCTTCTTGGGGTATTTTTCGGAGAATTCTCTTAGCCAGACTTTGTTTAGGATGAAAGTATCGTCATCAAACATTACGGTAATTATTTTATTTTTCTTCATAACATCTTCAATTTCATCAAGAAGATTATCCACTGAGCGATATCTGACATACCTTCCCTTTCCCTTATAAAGTTTCATCATAAATGCGTTTATACAGTATGTGCACTGAAAAGGACAACCCCTAGATCCCATAAAGTTATATTCACCATCATATTTGATGTATTTGTTGAATATAGTCCTATCTGGAAAGGGAAGTTTGTCAAGATTTTGTATCAGGGGCCTTACAGGATTTCTGATGATTTTGTTGTTTTTCTTAAACCAGAAATTCTTTGTTTTAGTGTAATCTTTGTTTTTTTCTAATAGGGTTATGAATTCTAGTAAGGCTTCATCTGCTTCTCCGATGCTTATACCAAGTATATGGGGTATTCTTATAGCTTCTTTAGGGCATACTGTTGGGTGGGCACCACCCAATATGATTGGAAGCTTGTATTTTTTATAGATATAATCTATGATTTTCTTGCTTAATTCTAGCTGATCTGTAACTGTAGAAATAGCTATGAGTTTAGGTTCGAAATTATTGATGAGGTTATCTATCTTTTCTTTGTCAAGTTCATATAATAGCAGTAGGTCTGTCTTATGGCCTTGTTTTTTTAAGCTAGCAGATAAAAAGCCTATTCCCTGAGAGAAAGCTATTGTAAAAAGATGTGGTGGGTTTACTGGATACACAAATAAGACATTCATAAATTAAATCACCTTATTGTATGCTTTAAGATGTTCAAGCGCAGTATTTTTCCAATTTGCTTTTTTTCTATAGTTTTCTAATCCTTTTTTGTATTTTTGGTAATTATTGTATATTTTCTGTATATTTTCTGCAAGAGCTTTTGGATTTTTTGGAACAGTGACTTCTCCTAAACCAAATTTATCTACAATTTCCCATACAGCTCCAACTTTTGTAGCTATTACTGGCAGATTATATGAGATTGCATCGTGCAGAACTGCAGACTGATAAGGTGCCCACCTATAAGGCAGAACCACCATATTTGCCCAACTGTATAATTTTTCTTTTTCTTTTTCAGATATCCAACCAAGGATTATATCTATATCTTTATTTTTGGCAGATTTTAATACCATATTTTTATACTTCTTTGTTACTGGCCTTCCTGCAATTTTTAGCCTATATTCTGGAAGATACCCTTTGGCTTTAATTAAATCAATTACTCCTTTGCCCTCACTCATCATCCCAAAGAACAAGATATTTTTTCCTTTTTGTGGATTATTTTTTTTAATATCTACCCCCATATATATGCACTTTGCTTTATTCGTATTATATTTTTTGTTGATAAATTTCGCTTGTTGGTCTGTATGAATTATTACTTTGTTTGAGTATTTTAAAATCTTTTTTTCTATTCTTTCAAGAATTTTATTTTTTAATCCTTTATTGGAGTATTGAACTTCATGCAAAGTAACTATTTTCGGTATTTTTATCTTTTTTAATGTTTTTATTAGGGGATAATTTAAGGAATATCTGCCATACCAGGGTGCAATATATTGAAAATGGATAATATCTAATTTTTCTTTTTTAATTATTTTATTAAGTTCTTTATAGAAATTCAGTGAATCAAATTTCAACTTATACGCTTTTTTGGACTTAGTTGTACCTATCTTAATTATATTGCTTTTTATACTTTTCACCAGATTTTCTGTATAAATTGCAATTCCGTCTTTTTCAGGTAGAAATCTGCTGACCATGCCTATTTTCATTTTCAAAATTAATTTTTAATTACTTTTTCTCTAAAAGCTTAAGATCAGAATTAACCATAAGTTCTATAAGTTCTTTAAAACTCGTTTTTGGTTTCCATCCAAGATCTTTTTTTGCTTTTGATGCATCGCCCATTAACATATCAACCTCAGCTGGCCTTATGAGTTTTGAGTCTGTATTTACATGCTCTTCGTAGTTTAGACCTAAATGATCAAAAGCTATCTTGCATAAATCCCTTACTGAATGTGTTTTTCCTGTAGCTATAACATAATCATCAGCATGGTCGTGTTGCAGCATCAGCCACATTGCTTCTACATAATCTTTTGCATAACCCCAGTCACGTTTTGCCTCTAAGTTTCCTAGGGTAAGCCCCTCCTGTAATCCTAACTTTATCTTTGCTGCTGAATGAGTCACTTTTCTTGTGACAAATTGTTTTCCACGCCTTGGACTCTCATGGTTGAAGAGAATTCCGTTACATGTAAACATGTTATAGCTTTCCCTGTAATTTTTTGTAATCCAGTAAGCATAAACTTTTGAAACACCATAAGGGCTTCTTGGGTAAAAATATGTTTTTTCTGTCTGCGGTACTTGCTGAGCTTTTCCAAACATTTCACTTGATGAAGCTTGGTAAAACTTAATTTTTGGGTTGGCTCTTCTTATAGCTTCTAATAGCCTTGTTGCTCCAAGTGCATTTATGTCACCTGTAAGTATTGGCTGGTCCCATGAAGCAGGAACAAAAGACTGGGCTGCCAGATTATATACTTCATCAGGATTAACTTTATGCAATATATCTGCAATGAGGGATACGTCAAGGAGATCGGCACAGACAAGTTTTATTTTGTCTTTTATATGCCCTATTCTTCCGAAAGTTTCTACGCTGGACCTTCTATAAACACCATAAACCTCATAATCTTTTTCCAAAAGGAATTCAGCTAGGTAAGAGCCATCTTGACCAGTTATTCCTGTAATTATTGCTTTTTTCATATGTGGTGGTTATTCTGAGGGGTTATTAAAATGTTTTGGTTTTGTGTAGCAAAAGCAAAGCTACGAATGTAATGAGTATGTTTTGGTTTTTGTTAATATCTTAACAGCCGCATTTGCAAAACCTTCGGTGTCTTTTGGCTTGACAAGAATTCCTTTTTTGACAACCTCTGGATGGGCGCATAAGTCAAAAGCAACTACTTGCTTGCCACAAGCCTGAGCTTCAACAACCGGAAGATCAAAGCCCTCCCATAAAGTGGCTGTTGTGTAGACATCTGAAGCAGCATAGTAATATGGAAGATCTTCATCAGGAACAAAACCAGCAAAAATAACAGATTTATTGCTTAGTTTCTTTAGTTTTTTTGAGTAATTACTAAATGTATGTTTTCCAACAATAAGCAATTTGGCATTTGGTATCTGCTTTAGTACAAGATTAAAGGATTTCAATAAAAGATGTATACCTTTGTGGGGGGAAATTCTTCCAACATACAATAAGATGGGGTCTTTCTTAAATTTGAATCTATCTCTAATCTTTTTGCCATTTATTCCTTTATGAAACCTTCCTGAGTCTATTTTGCAGTAATCTACTCTGGAGTCAAAGCCCTCTTTTTTTAACTCATTTTTGAGAAACTTAGATATGGAGAAGATCTCATCTGCATTTTTGATTGTTATTCGATTCAGGAAGATGAATAATTTCATATAGAGCCTTTCAACTCCTGAGAACAAAGAAGGAAACGCAACACCTGCGTTATGGTAGATATATTTTACACCATACCTCTTCTTTGCAAAATAAGCCAGCCAGTTCAAAGGGTAGAAATGACTTAAGACCATATCAAATCCACCTAGTTTTTTTGTATATTTTCTTATTTTAATTCTGTCCAAAAAGAAAAATAACCTATAGATTCGCTCAAATGCAGGATTTTTGGGCACCCCAATATATTCTACCCTGGCGTATTTTGTCTTTATATCTCCTTTGAAAGCAAATATTGTTACTTTGTAGCCTTTTTTTGAGTAATCTTTCGCTTCTCTTTCGACTAACCTGTCTATACCAGAGAATTTACTGAATGTGGGGGTTAGTATTGCTATTTTCATTTTCTGCATACTACAAATCTTGTTACAGGGAATAGTTTTGGCCAGGAATATACTTTCTCTATCTTCATTATTTTTCTGAGCTTTTTTATTATATCCTTAAGAGTATAGGAAAAAAGAGTGACTTCATCCTCAACAGCCACATTAACTCCGGCAAGCTTGGCGATGGGGTAGATTTTTTTCCTTAGTTTTTCATTTGGAAAGGTTATTATAAGCCTTCCATTTGGTTTGAGTATTCTGTTCATCTCAAAAAGACTTTTTTCAAGATAGGGCGCATGCTCTATGACCTCGGTGCATATCACAATGTCAAAAGAGTTATTTTTAAGAGGTGTTGACTGCACCATCGCCATGAATATATCTACATTTGATTTTAATTTAGAATTCTTTATCTTTTTTTGGAATAATCTAAGAGCCGGTTCACAAATATCAAATGATGTTACATTAGCACCTTTTTTAGCAAGCTGTATTGATACATAGCCAGCTTCACATCCAACCTCTACCACATTTTTTCTTTTTAGGTTGCCTGCTTCTTTTATAATTTTCTTTACTCTGCCCCTAGAGACTAATCCTACAACTAGATTAGAATAATTCTTGTCCATTGGCTCTTCTTTAAATTCAAGGTGAGCAGCTTTGAAAGATTTGTCAATTATTTTTTTATCCATTTTTAGAATAAAAACAATAACAGAAAGATATTTATATAATTAACCTTTATTCCTCCTTACTTCGGGGGTTGATAATGAAACAATATACAACTATCTATGACAGTAAAGAACACACTTTTAATGGTGTAAAGCAATTATCTGGAAAAAAAGATGTGTCAGTAGTTATACCTTCCTATAATGAAGAAGGGAACATAATCCCACTGATTGAAGGTATAACAAAGTCACTTAAGGGTTATAATTTTGAGATTGTTGTTGTTGATGATGCTTCAAAAGACAAGACACAGAAACTCCTAACAAAAAGAGCAAAAAAAGACAGAAATCTAGTGGCTATATTTAGAAAAGGAATAAAGGGAATCCTATCTGCGCAGATAGATGGAATAAACTTTTGCAGAGGAAACATAGTTGTATTAATGGATGCTGATTTTAGCCACCCCCCTAAAGTAATTCCTGCAATGCTAAAATACATTCCAGAATATGATTTTATTTCAGGATCAAGGTATATAAAGGGGGGAGGAATAAAGGGCATGCCATATTATCATTATGTTAGCACATGGATTTTTAACCGCATCATAAAATTGTTTATTGGTTTAAATGTAACTGATTTTACGGGTGTTTTTCATGCAATCAAGAGAGATAAATTGATGCAGATTTTACCTAGAAAAGATGCTCTTGCTGGTGAATTTGACTTAGAT
Source organism: uncultured Methanosarcinales archaeon (assembly GCA_964583885.1). Taxonomy (GTDB): domain Archaea; phylum Nanobdellota; class Nanobdellia; order Woesearchaeales; family CAZOXR01; genus CAZOXR01. The sequence goes on from CAZOXR010000004.1 coordinate 13,043, forward strand.
ATGTTTCATCATGCTAAAAAGAAAAAACTAAGGTTTAGAGAGATTCCTTTTACATATGTATATAGGACAGAAGGCAGTTCAAAATCACGCAGTATGATATCCTTAGCTTTTATTTATGGGGCAAGAGCATTAAAATTGAGATTATTTGGTAAGGTATAAAAATGAGAATTCCATGGTCAAGACCAACTTTTGGTGAAGAAGAGAAGAAAGCAGCAATTGATGTAATCAATACTGGATGGGTAACCCAAGGAAAAATTACTGGGCAATTTGAGAAAGAAATTGAACAATATACTTCAGCAAAACATGTTGCAGTTGTTAATAGTGGTACTGCAGCTTTAATAACCGCATTACTTGCTCAGGGCATAGGTAAAGGGGACGAGGTTATTGTTCCTTCACTTACATTCATAGCTTCTGTAAACTCGATACTCTCTGTTGGAGCAACCCCTATTTTAGTTGACAATGATCCTAAATTATGGAATACAACTCCCAATTTAGTTAAAGAGAAGATTACAGATAAAACAAAGGCGATAATGCCAGTAGATGTAGCAGGAATGCCAATTGATGTTGATGGTTTTGAGAAACTAGCTAGAGATGAAAACATAGTCCTTATTGAAGATGCTGCAGCAGCTATTGGAGGAGAATATAATGGAAAGAGAATTGGCAGATTTGAGCATACATCTATCTTTAGTTTCCATATAGCTAAATCATTACAGACTATTGAAGGGGGGTGTATACTGACAAATTCTGATGAAATAGCAAAAAAATGCAGATCAATAAGAAACCATGGTATGGGTGTCCCATATAATTCTAAAGTAAATATCCATTATGACTATGCAAATTATGGGCTTAATTTCAGGATAACTGACATACAATCTGCTATTGGTCTTGTTCAGATTAAAAGAATAGATAATCAGATTGAGAATCGTAATAATCTTGTTAAGATATACAAGGAAGGGCTTAACAGTGATTTTGATTTTCAGGAAGTTCCTAGTTATGTTACTAAACACCCATATTTATTCTTTGGTGTCATGACAGAAGCAAAGAAAAGAGATGAACTAGCAAATTACCTTGTAAATAATGGGGTTGATTTTAGGGTATGCTGGTTGCCAACCCATTTACAAAGATACCATAAGAAATTATTTAAAGGAGTTTCTTTGCCTTGTGCAGAAGAAGTAGGCAATAGAGCTATAGAGCTTCCTTTGGGCGGCTGTACAGAAGAGGAGGTAATTGAAGTAATTCGAATAATAAAAAAATGGAAAAAATAAAGGTTCTTATAACTGGTGTAACTGGATTTGTAGCAAGCCATCTTGTAGAGTTTTTGATTGGTGAAAATGTGGAGATATACGGAACCAAAAGATGGAGAAGCCCTATGGACAACATTAGTCATGTAAAAGACAAGATATCATTTGTAGACTGTGAGTTTAGAGACTTTCTTTCTATAAAAGAAGCAATAGAATATTCTAAGCCAGATATTATATTTCATCTTGCAGCACAATCTTTCGTTCCTGCAGGAATTTCACAACCTCAGAATACGTTTGCAGTAAATGCCATGGGTACATTGAATCTATTGGAATCAGTTAGGCTAAGCAAGCTAGAACCAATACTACATTTTGCTTCAACTGCAGACGTTTACGGATTAGTTGATTCTGATAAGGAAGTCATAACAGAGAAAACATTACCAAATCCCCAAAATTTATATGCTGTAAGTAAATTATCAGCAGAGTATCTTGCAACACAATATTCTCATTCTTATGGTATAAAATCCATTATTTCAAGAATATTGACTCATACTGGTCCAAGAAGGGGGGGCATGTTTGTAGAATCTTCTTTTGCCAAGCAGATAGCTGAGATAGAAGCTGGACTGAGGAAACCGGTAATAACAGTTGGGAACCTTAAATCAATAAGGACTTTCCTTGACGTTAGGGATGCTGTGAGGGCCTATTGGCTTTTAGTGAATAAATGCAAGCCTGCAGAGCACTATAATATTTGTGGGGATGCCACTATGAGCATACAACATCTTTTGGATACTTTATTATCTTTTTCTCCTTTAAAAGATAAAATAGAGATTAAGGTAGATAAAAAACTTTTCAGGCCTACTGATCCTATAAGGCCAAAGATAGACAAATCAAAATTTGTAAAAGCGACTGGATGGAAACCTGAAATAGATATAGACAAAACATTAAAGGATTTACTGGATTTCTGGAGAGAGAAGGTTAAAGATGGGAAATGAGGAATATAAAAAAATTGTTGATAAACAAAGCAAAGTTTATGATAAAAACAGGATTCGACACTATTTTACTAAAACCTCTGATAATTTTTTAAGGATTATTCCAAGAGGTAAGACTATTCTTGATGCAGGCAGCGGAACTGGTTTATATACTATCAAGTTCATAAAAAATGGAAGGCCCACTGTAGGTATAGATTACAATAAAAAAATGATTAATATTGCAAAAAGAAATGCAAAGAGTGCTGGGGTTAAATGCAATTTTATTTTAGGGGATATTGAAAATAAAATATCTTTAAAACAAAAATTTGATTATGCTTTATTTGTTGGTAATTGGGAATATTTTGAAAATCCAGAAAAAGTTTTATTAAACGTTAAAAAAAGTTTGCATGAAGGAGGGATAGTTATTATTAGTACACCCAATATGCTTGCATTTCCAATAATAATTCTTCTTGAAAAACTGAGATTAAAGCTTGCTCCTGCATTCTGGCATTTTAATTCCAGATCTGATAAAATCAGGAAGTTGGCGAAAAAAGCAGGGTTTAAGCTGGAAAAAACAATGTTTGGTTATTATGGTTTAGATAAAATTTTTATATTGCAAAAATGAAACTTAGAAAAGAGGATATCATAGTTTTATGTATTCTGTTTATTGCAGCTTTTTGGCTATGGACGCTTCCTTTCCAGAAAAATCATCTTCCATTCAGCGAACATGATGGTGCATATATATTCTCTTATGGGGACCATATAACTTTTTTGGGAAGGACAATGAATCTTGTAGGAGATACTCCACCTTCCACAAATCATTGGTATGCAGCCTACAACAAAATATTCGGGCCATTGGGCATTGTTTATCCACCACCCTATAATATTGATTATTCTTTAATGCAGATTATTGGGGGAGAAAGGATAGTTCCTGTTTTTATCTTTATAGTATTTGGATCTATTTTAGGTGTTTTTTCTATGTATTTCTTGATGAGAAAGCTCTTTGGTTTTTTGCCTGCTGTAATAACAGGTTCTGCTTTAATTTTTTCATTAAGAGAGATATTAACTTATCTTTGGGGGCAAAGGCATAATACATTTGCTTTTGTTTTTATCCCTGTGGCTATTTACGCCTTCTATAAAATGCTTTCTTCTTATTATAAAAATGATAGAAAAAATTACATCGCTTATCTTTATATTTTTATATTGCTTTTTGGATGCTCTGCTTTAGCTCATCTATCTGTTTCTATTTTTTTGGTGATTTATTGTTTTGTAATTATGCTTTTATATTTTATTAAATATAAAAAACTCCCTTTTGATATGAATAGCTGGAAACACTATCTGGTTATCATCATTATGTTTTTTGTATTGACTGCTGTTATGTATCCCATCTACTATTCAGGATTTGGTGCAATAGTTCCTGATACAAAACTTTCTTCACGCTTTACGGATATTGGTAGTCTTTTCAAGTGGGTAGATGTTCCTGAGAATAACTTTACCTTAAATCCAGTCTATAGTTTGTATGAATCAATCTATATCGGTAAATGGACGTTATTGTTGCTTTTTTTGGGAATTTTCTTTTTATTAATTACAAAGAAAGATAAAAACTTTGTTCTTCTTAGCGGACTTATAACAATTTATATGATTTATCATTTGCATGTCTTTGGTATTGTTGAGGAGGGTGACTATCGTATTGGAAGGTATATGATGATTGAAGTCTATTTTTTCTATGCTATTATGGCTGTAGGGATTGTAAACTTGCCGAACCTTTTACCAATCAATAAAAAATCAAAAATGTATGCAAAATATTTCTTATCTTTAGTATTCATTATCTTATTGGTAAGTACGCAGGGCACTAAAGCATACGATACATTAAAGAATAGTTATACTGGTGTTTTGCGAATAAATCCTGCACAATATGAATTAACTCAATGGGTAGAACAGAATGTTCCTGAGAACGCATCCTTGAATCTCTTTGGTACTATTACCTATCCAAAGCAAAGGTGGATGCAGATCTTGAGCAGGCATTGGATGTCAGTAGATCAATACGAGTTGGCCATAGGAGAAAAGGTAACTAAGATAGAAGGATGGCCGGATATTGTAAACCCTGTAACACATATGATTTTTGACTATTCCGATTTTATTATGATTGGTGCCCAGGATAGTATTGCTTCGCTCCAGCAAAGTGAACGACAATTTTCGGAAAATATGACTTTGGTGTATGATAAAAATTATATTAGGGTGTATAAGTTTGACTGAGAAAACAGCATTTTTTGATTTTGTAAAGAACAATTATAAGATGATTTGCTTTGTTTTTGCTGTTTTGCTTCTTCAATCTTTTGTTTTTTTTGGGGTTACTGGTTTAAAGACATTTGTGGGGATGATTATCATATTTTTTCTTCCATTCTTTTTGATTATCTATAATCTATCGTTGGATTTTGATGAGAAGGTATTTTTCTCATTATTTATTGGACTAATAGTCTTTTCCCAGATTTTATGGTATATTGACAGAATCGTGCATAATATCTATTGGTCTGGATTAATTACTGGATTTCTGCTTTATGGTATAGGCATTTATTTGTCTTTTGTCAAAAACCGACAGTCATAATCTTGTCTTTCTAAAAATAATGAATACTGCTGTTACCAGACATATAAATGGCAGTAAAAACCCATGGTATTTAATATGCAATCCAAATAGCCCAACATAATAACTTGTTATACCTATAACAGCAGCGCTAACTGCAATTCCAATAACAAACCTTTCTATAAAACCAATCTTTTCATGCCAATAATACATTAAACTAAAGCCCGGAAGCACGAATATCCAAAAAAAGGCTGCTACTGTTCTTAGGATTGTAATAAACGCTTCTTTATAAAATAGAATTTTAAATATGATCAATCCCATCACAAATAAAAATATTAAATTTATCCCTTCTTTTTTTAACTCGGCTATAAATTCTTTATCCAATTTTAATACCTCCAAAGGGTAAACAGTCTTCTCCCGGTTTATTATTCTTTAAAATACTAACCATATTATTGCTGAATGCTTCTTCCATCCATCCTGTTTTTAGGAGGACATCTCTTATAACCATATTATATTGTGCTAATTGTGGATATCTGCTAACTTTATCAAAAACATAATAATCTACTGTGCAGATATCTATATTCCCGCCCTTATATGATTCGTTTTCTCCAAGCCTCAGACCATAAGAGAAAATGCCTTTCCTGTATATCATTTTTCCACCACCGTCACCAGGGGTTTCAGAGTCATAATATCTTTTGATAGATTTATTGTTCAAAGCGTCAATATAATCTTGTGGAACAATAAGATGATGTAGTCTTTTGCTATTTCTCAATAAAGCATCTTGGTCATATATATCTCCATAAAAGAAATAGATAGAACTATCTTGTGGTGTGTTGTCTTCGAACCAACTTAAGGCTTCCCAATGGTAACCATCCATCATACTACCCACTACTTTTTGATAATTAGGTATTCCTTTAATGTTCACTATCCCGGTAAATAAAAACAGAAGTACTAACCCGATGAAAAAAACATAAATCAGTTTCCATTTTTTAACAAAAAATTTCAAAATAAAATAAATACCTAAACCAAAAAAGACACTCAAATAAATTGGCCAGAAAAACCTTAGTGCAAACGCTCTTGAGCCCCATCCAATGTAGTTAGAATAACCAGCCATCAGCATAAATAACCCCAAATATAGTGTGATATATTTCTTCTTTTTCAAAAGAAGTACTAAAGAAAATATTAATCCTATTATGATGAATACCAGCAGAATGCCGAAAAAAGGCATATAAAAACCAGGTGTTCCGCCCCAAATTGGCTCTAGTTTGAATTTATAACCACTTGCTTGTGTATCATACCAGGCAAATTTAAAGATAAACAAAAAATATGTCGTGGTCAATAAAGTCATAATACCAATACTAATTATTTTTTTAAATTTTTTGAAATCAAATTGTTTAGTTAGAACTACTGCAGTAATATAAAAACCCAAAAATATAACTCCAAAGATACCTTCTGATGTGTGCGTTAATATGGTTGCGCTAAGGAATAATGCTATTAAAAAGTATATGTTTCTTTCTGAAAGATAAGCAATAGACCAAAACATAGCTAATAAGAAAAATTGCGCAGTAATAGAGGGCCAATGGCCCCATGTAAATCCAATATATGTTCCTTTAGAGAATATCAATATGCTTAGGGGCAAAGAAAGAATTGCGACTATTTTATTGAATTTCTTAATAATGAAGTACATAATCAGGGCAGCAAAACAGCTTAATAAAAATAAGAGGAAAAATACACCATCGTATGCTTCAAGTCCACTCACATTAGAAAATATAACTCCAACATGATATAGTAAAGGCATATAAAATCCTACAACATCTTTATAACCTGCCATATTATAAAATGCTTCATATCTGTAATTTCCAAGGTCTTTTAAGCCTTCTGCTCTTGTTTGATGTTGAAAAGCATCAGAAGCCATATAACCAAATGGAAAGTCATGCGCAATCTTATGATCCATTAGGTTTGCGTGGCCTACCCAAAGTAAAACAGCAAAAACAATTACCAAAAATATTTTTTCTAAATTGTATTTAGCTTTAATTTCAATCACCTAGTCAACAAACCTATATTTCAATAAAGACCACATTGCTTTTAGACCATCCTTCCAGGTTATCTTCTTTCCTTCTTTAAAATCTCTGCATTGATACCAAATTGGAACCTCTATTATCTTATATCCCCTTTTTATAATTTTTGCAGTGATTTCGGGCTCAAAATCAAATTTTTTTGATTTTAATTTTATATTTTTAATAACATCTTTTTTGAATACTTTATAGCAGGTTTCCATATCTGTTATCTCTCTTGTATAAAGTATTTTTGTCACTAAGCTTAATATTCTATTTCCAAGATAATACATTTTATATTTCGCTTTATGTTTTCTGAGAAATCTTGATCCGTAAACTACCTTCGTCTTTTTTTTAAGAATTGGTTTTAATAACCTGCCGTACTCATTAGGATCATATTCCATATCAGCATCCTGTATTATGATTATATCGCCTGTTGTTCTTTTCAATCCAGTTCTTATTGCCCACCCTTTTCCATAATTCTTTCTTTGAAATATTTTAACTATATTTTTTTCTTTTGATAAAATCTCTTTTGTTTTATCTTTAGATCCATCATCAATAACAATAATCTCCTTTTCAATATTTCCTATATTCGTTCTTCTTACTTTGGATAATATTTTTTTTATTGTTTTTTCTTCGTTATATGCTGGAATGATAATGGATAATCTCATTTTTTATTTGAATACCTCCATCTTATAAAAATGGTTAATCTTCCTTACCTTTCATATTGACTTTGGGTGGCCCTTTTTCTCCTTTTTATAAAAAACCATACAAGATAGCTTAGTGTTAATAATAAAGTGATTAGGCTTATCCAAAAGCCAACTATAAATGACTTTGGTTTATACTCGAAAACAATATCTTCTTTTTCTCCTTCAAGATAAACTGTGCTTATGACACCATTTGCTCTTAATATCTCTTTCTCTTTTCCATTTATTTTTGCTGTCCAGTCAGGGAACATTGAATATTTTTCACTCAGTACTAAAAAACCACTGTAACCTTCTTCTAAGTTGATTATTGCTTTATTAATTGTGGGGTAAGCTAATTCTTTATCTTTTGGAATAAAGATATTTCCACGTCTTAAAATATCATCTATCTCTTTTTTATCTGCTGTAGTTTCTCCTTTCGTGATATCTGGTATTAATTTACCGCCTCCTTGTATGTATGAGTTAAGAATATAAACAGAGTTTTGCTCAATAGAGCCGGTTGTTAAGATTATTGCATTAAATCTTTTTAGAAAATCTATATCATAGTCATTTATCCTATTTTTTCCTTTTATAATAACAGTAGTTGAAGGGTTGTAATTATCATCAAGCATTAATCCATACATTATCTGTTTAACAGAGTCATCTTCTCCAACAATAAGTATGCTGTTATTGACTATATACGCTCTTGGTAAAAATAATTTATTTTTGTAAAGGTATGGCCCATCAGATTTTTTAGGTTGGCATATATCAATCCCATTTGTATATGTTCCACATTCATCAAATTGTTGTACAAACTCAAAGCCGGAGATATTAAGGGGCTTCATTGATGTTAGGTATTTAGTGTTTAATACACCAAATAACTTTGCAGGCATTTGATTTGCGACACTTAGATAGATAGGGAGATAATCCACAAGCCAGATATTATCAGTGCCATAAACATCTTGAAGCCCGAGTGGAACTGTATAGTGCTCTGTACCCCAGTCAATCCCATTTGTTTCATACATATGGATTCTGAAAATATCATTATCTTTGCTAATGTACTGCAGTATCTTGTTTTTTTGCAGTTCTTCTCCTATATTTCCCATAGGAGGTATATTTTGACCGAAAAAAACAAGTTCCAACAAGAGCACAACAACAATCAGAGATGTAACTAGTTTTTTAAATTTTAATGAGGTTGTTCTCTTTTTTACATAATTGATTATAGATTCAGCACCAAATCCTGCTAAAACTGAGCAGGGAAAAACAAAGATAATTGGCCATTTTCCCCCCAGGCCCCTTAGTTGGCTGATAAAAGGGATAAATTTCCAGATTGCATACGCAACAAACGAAC
>CAZOXR010000005.1:0-258 GCA_964583885.1 uncultured Methanosarcinales archaeon
GCCCTAAAATAAAAAAAAGCCCGCTATTTTGTTAGAATATCGTCAAAGAAAGGCAAAACCTTTATAAATAAAATTCTATTTGTTGTTACTAAAATGAAACCACCAAAAGACATTAAGTTTTATCTTAAATATTCGGGTTTAGGTTTAGTAGCAGTTAGCTTAATATTTTACAATATACCAAGAGCAAAGTTTTTATTGGGTGTTGGATTACTATTATTAGCTGTTAGTTTTATGATTAAGAAAAATGAATGAAACAGA
>CAZOXR010000005.1:276-21527 GCA_964583885.1 uncultured Methanosarcinales archaeon
CGTAATCATCGATTAATGGATCAGATCTGAAATAGAACTAAGTAAAATGTTTATTAATTCAATATCTAAATGGCTTAATTTTTGTTTAGTCTTTACGATGGGTGTTCTTTTTCCATCAGTTTTGATTTCAAATGGAATTATGCAAGATATGGCTTTTTCTGTTTTTGTATTTGCACTTATATATATGATTATAATCATAATAATTGTATATATAGAAAATGAAAGAGTAAGAAAAAAACAGTTGTTCAAGATAAACTTATATGAAGAAAAATGAACAAAATAAAGATTTCGGAAAAGAAGATAGAAGCTTATCAATCTCAAGTAAATTTAGGGAATAATTACATGAAAGAAAATACAAGAAACATTATAACCGTTCTTTTAGGCACTGCCCCCATATATCTTGGGTTTTACTATTCTTTAAGGGAAATTCAATTAGCTTTAATCTTACTTTCTGTTGTTACATCTATATTTGTTATTGTATTAGTAACTAAACATAATAAAAAAAATAAAGGATTATCCCGGGTTACAAAAAGATCTGCTGATCTCTTAGACAAAGAATATACTACTTTGATTAATGAGTTAGAAAGAGAAAACAAATAAACATAGTGTTTTTTATGTTATTAATAAATAGACATAAAAGGTATATAAACCTGCCGGGGCTATTCATTCTTACTTTACTATAAAGTAGTTAATCACCGAAAGATTTAAGAATGGAGGATAATTTCCGAAATGTATGACAGATGCACCATTAGAAGAGAGAATTGCTGATGTTTTATTAGCTAGGATTAGAGGTGAGAGCCATGAATCTTCTAAGATAGATCATTGGACAATAAGTTATCCAGTGGTAGAACCTGTTGAAGAAGGAAAATGTGTTGATAGTAGTGACATAATCAAGTTTCATTATGATAAAGGGGACCAGGCAGAGTATACTTTTAAACTACGACTAGGAAGAGGAATCATATTTGAGAATTGCGATGATATGGAGGAGAGACATGCATGGAATGCTTCGTTTGATAATCCAAATGGTACAGATACTGGAAGTATTGCGCTAGAAGAGCTAGGAGGCGCTCTTCAAAACTTGGCTTACCAAGTAGGAATTAGAGTAGTTGGAAAATTTAATCCATACGGAAACGAAGATATTGCAAGATGGCTAACTGCAAATGGATATATTAGACTGAGAGTAGATCAAAGAATCGATAAAGGTCTCCATGAACAAGAATTCCCTTATAAACAATAATATTATTAATAAGTAATATTTCCTAATTCTCATGAAACAATTAATAGCACAAGGAGCAGAAGCTAAATTATTCTTAGAAGAGAATAAGATAATAAAAGACAGGATAAAGAAAGGGTATAGAATTAAAGAAATAGATGAAAGATTGCGCAAGTCCAGAACGAGGCGTGAAGCTAAGATTCTTGATAAATTATCAGTTATTGGTTTTCCAGCTCCAAAATTAATTGAAGAAGACAGGACAGAAAGGATTGTGATGGAAAAGATAGAAGGAGATATGATAAGAGATGAATTGGAGAAGAAAGATTATATTGAATTAAGCAAAGAAATAGGCAGGAAGATAGCAATATTGCACAATAACCAGATTATTCATGGTGATTTAACAACTTCGAATATGATTTTAGAGAAAGAGATACATTTTATTGATTTTGGCCTTAGTTTTTTCTCGCATAAGATTGAAGACAAAGCAGTTGATCTGCATTTACTTAAGCAGGCTCTTGAGTCAAAGCATTACACAATCTGGGAGAAATGCCTTGATGCTGCTCTAAAATCTTATGAAAAAGAAAGCAAAGAAGGAAGGGAAGTTTTAAAAAGACTAGAGCAGGTTGAGAAAAGAGGAAGGTATAAGAGAAAGAATAAATAATACTATTGTTCTTCTGCTTTCCTGAAAAAAGCAGAATTAACTGAGTGAGGATGGCCATTAACATTTACTACAATGCATTGAGATCTTTCCTGTTTTTTATCTACTGGTTCAGCTTGTATTACTCTATATCTAACATCAGGCATAAATCCCATCTCTACAAAAGCTCTTTTAGAGTTTTCTCCAATTGAAGGAACATCTGCAAAATACTCATCAACATTCTTTGGTTCATAAAATACCATATCTCCTACTCTAAAAGGGACATATTCTTTTGATGCTATGCTTCCTAACATTTTATATACTCCTTATAAATAGTGAATTCTCGTCTCTTTTTAAATATTTTGGTTTTTCAAACAGAAACCTTTTAAACAACCATTTTTTATTCAGATATATGAACAATGGACTATTAGTCATATTATCCCTTATAGGGCTTTTGGCTCTTTATTGGGTATTATTCGGACAGTGGAAGCATAATAAGGTGATGAAACAATGAAAGCAGTTCTGTTTGATATGGATGGTGTATTGCTTGATTCATTTGAAGCATGGCAGAGATTATTTAATGCTACTTTGAAGCATTTTGATAAAAAAGAGATAACAGAAGAAAGATTTAGAGAAGGAGCATGGGCTAGAGGCTCAAAGGTTGCTTCAAGGGATTTTTTTGATGGTAAAGATCCAAAAGCATTTGTTGATTTTTATTGCAAGCATTTTAAGAATTATAAAAAATATATTAAAAAAATGAAGGATGTTGATATTGTATTACAGAAATTAAAGGAAAAAGGGCTGAAGCTTGCGGTTGTTTCAAATGGCTTTCACAAATTAGTTAAAATGATATTAAAAACAGGAGATTTAGAGCATTATTTTGACCTTGTTGTTGGAACAGATGAAGTAAAGAATGCAAAGCCAGCTCCAGATATGTTGTTGTATGCATTAAAAAAACTTAGAATTAAACCAGAAGATGCTGTTATGATTGGCGACACAGAGTATGATGTTATGGCTGGAAGAAGCGCTGGATGTTTGGCTGTAGGTTTTAGAACAGATGGTGATAAAAGGATAGAGAATTTAAAGGAATTGTTAGATATAGTCAGTTAATAAAACTTAGTGCAATCATAAGAACTATTCCTAAGATAAAGAATATGAACTGGTTTATGTTGCTTTTCATTGAGCATTCTTTCTTTAATTCTGGCAGTAAATCAGAGCCAGCTATATAGATAAAGCCGCCAGCTGTTATTGGCAATAAGATTGTTGTAAATGCCTCAGCTCTTGTGCCTATAAGCAGAACAATAATAGCGCCAAGTAAAGCAGTTATTGCAGAGATGAAATTAAAGAACAATGCCTTTGTTTTTGAGTAGCCAGCATGCAATAAAACACCAAAATCACCTATTTCTTGAGGTATTTCATGCATCATAACAGCAATAGTAGTTGTAATGCCTAATGTTGTAGAAACAAGGTAAGAAGCAGCTATTATCATGCCATCTATAAGATTATGTAGCCCATCTCCAATCAGGTTCATCATTCCCATTGGATGTGGATGTGAATCTGAAGTAGGTATATGGCAATGCCGCCAGTGGATGAATTTTTCCAGGATAAAGAATAAAAGGATTCCAAGGAGTATGCTTACTGAAACCTTTAAGCCCAAACCCATCTTTTCTATTGCTTCTGGTATAAGATGTATAAATGCTCCGCCAAACAAAGAGCCACCTGCAAAGCTGACTAAGATCAGAAGCATCTTTTTGAGCTTGTCTTCTTTTATTGCAAGTGTTATAGCTCCAATAAGAGAGATAACACTAACTACAAGAACACTTACTATTGTATTAAACCAGACTGACATGGTTTATATCATAAATTAAGTGTTTATATATTTTGTTGATTTTAAGTTTTTTTGAGTTAAAATTAGAAAGATTTAAGAATAACAAATCTAAATTAAGTCATATCATGAAACTAGAAAGAAGCAAAGGCACAAGAGATTTTATGCCAGAAGAGCAGATAGTAAGGAATGATATAGTTGATACTCTAAAGAATGTTTTTGAGGCTTATGGATTTGGCCCTTTGGAGACACCTGCTATTGAGAAATTAGAGGTTTTATCGTCAAAGTTTGCAGGTGGCGAAGAGATTCTAAAGGAAACCTTTAAACTTAAAGACCAAGGTGGCAGAAAGCTTGGCTTAAGGTATGATTTGACTGTTTCTTTGGCAAGGGTTATTGGGATGAATCCACAGCTTAAGATGCCTTTCAAGAGATATGAGATAGGCAATGTATGGAGAGATGGGCCAATGGGTTTAGCGCGGTATAGGCAGTTTTTGCAGTGTGATGTTGATATTATTGGCTGCAATACAATGCTGGCAGATGCTGAATTGATTGCTTTAACTGACAAAGCATTCAATGAACTTGGATTAGATGCTGTTATTAAGGTCAATAACAGAAAGGTTTTGAATGATATTCTGGATTATTTAAAGATTAAGAAGGATAAATGCGATGATGTGATATTGTCAATTGATAAGCTTGAAAAGTTTGGCATAGATGCTGTTAAAAAAGAACTGAAAGCAAAAAAAATCAATAAAAAGGTTATTGATGAATTATTAAAGATAATCAATACTAAAGGAACCAATAATGACAAGATCAATAAATTAAAAAAAATAATAAAAAACAGTGAAGGATTAAAAGAAATCGAAGAATTATTGGGGTATCTTAAGATATTGAATATTGACGTTGATTTTGATGTTTCTTTGGCTCGCGGTTTAAGTTACTATACTGGCCCCATATTTGAAGTTATTCTGAAAGATTCAAAGGTAAAAAGCTCTGTTGCAGGCGGAGGAAGATATGATAATATGATTGGTTCTTTGCTTGGCAAAGGAAATTATCCTGCAACTGGAATAAGCTTTGGCTTAGACAGGATCTATGACGCTGTTGTTGAAAAGAAAAAAGAAAAAGCAAAAACAGTTACAAAAGTTTTCATTATACCAATTGGAATGCTAAAAGAATCTTTGAAAATAGCACAAAAATTAAGAGGGGAGAATATAAATGTGGATATTGACTTGATGGGAAGAGGAATAAGCAAGAACCTTAATTACGCTAATTCTATGGGAATACCTTTTGTAATGTTTGTTGGAGAGGATGAAGTAAAACAAGGAAAAGTTAAGTTAAAGGGTATGGTAAGTGGTAAAGAAAAGTTGGTTACTGTTGAAGAGGTTATTTCTTCTCTAAAATCCTGATTTAGTCATGAATTCTTCCCTGGTTATTCCTAAATCTCTTTTTATAATCTTATTAAGAAGTCCTGGACCAATCTTTTCTCCAGAATGGTGAGGTATTGTTGTTCTTCTTCCATCAGGATGTTTGTATACTATATGGCTTCCTGTTGTGTGGCTATAAGTAAAGCCAAATTTCCCTATTATTTTAGCTAGCTCTTTACCAGTTAATCTGGGCAATTTTGCCAAGAATCACACCTCTATCTGTTTAACTCCTATAAATTCCTCAGAAATCTCGGGTTTTTCATCGCTTTCCAGATAGGCCTGAATTGCTTCTTTTGTTCTTTCCATAAGTTGGTCCATATTCTTGGCTTGTGTGTGGCAGCCAGGCAATCCAACTACCTCTGAAACTAACATTCCTTCTTCATCTTTCTCTATAATAACTGTATATCTTTTTTTCATAGGCATTATAAATATGAAGTGTTATATAAACCTTATTGTTATTTCTTCTCTAAGATCCTGATCATTCCATTATAGTCGATAAAAATAACTTCATCTCCTTCGTTTATGTTGCTGAATAATTCTTGTTCTGCTTCTCCGTCTAATGTTTCATAAGAAACAGGATCCATAATCTGGATTTTATCTTGGGTTTTTGACAATACCTGGCCTGTTTTCTTGATAATATCTGCTTCTTCAAGGTTTTCATGGTGCATTAATGTTAGTATCTTTTCTCCCTTGCTTTGCAATGGCTGAAGAAATAATTTGGTTTTAGAGTGAGAATGCGTTCCGTAAGCTACATTTTCCTTCTTTTTCACCTGGAATAGCTTTCCTTCATGCACAATCCATGAGCCATTCCTAAGTTCTTTTGCTTGTGTCATAAAATAAGGCAATAATTAACTGATTTTAATAGTTTTTGTTTTTTTATAAGAAATAAATCAATTTTTATTAAAGGCAAAAGTCGGAATTAGGGTATCTAATCTGCTCTGCAGAGGTTAGTCCGACTTTTGCCAAGGTCCATGTGGCATTTTTGCGAAGCAAAAATGCGGACGGACATTCTTTTATTATTTTTTTGATTTTATTGATAAATTATTTATTGATCATTTTTCAAAGAAAGAAAAGAGTCAAGGTTATTGGTGAGTGATATAATTTACTAATTACCCCCAATATAACTAGGAGCTCCCAAATGAACTCCAGCGTGCCAAGAAGGTTCCATAGTTGATAAACCAGGGAAACCGTATTCGAAACCTAATGCAGCGTAAAATATATCAGTGAAAGGTATTTTAAAACGGACCTCAAATCCTAATCTGTTAGTAAAATCCCAAGATGTTTTAGTCCCTCCTTCATTAGAAGGAGCGTCTTTGGACCAAATTTCAGCTGATCTTCTTTCTATTCCACCAGCGAAGTAGAGCAAAAGACCAGTAAATTGTTCTGGATTTCCTATTAAGAAGCCTCGTTCCAATTCAATGCCATGAGACATACCCCTAATCTCAGTACCATCTTCAAATAAAGATTCATAACCATTATTTTCCATTATAGTGGCATGGTATGATAGTCCATAGACATTCCCATCACGAACACTGAATCCTAAAAAACTAAGGGACTCTTTATGCGAATCGTCAGGATAACATGCCCTGATTCCCCATGAAAACCTTGTTAAGTCGTAACCATCTAGACGGAGTCCTTGGTGCCATGTAACGCCCCAACCCCCAGCAGGCCGAACAGATGCAGATCGAGGTGCTCTGGAATGGGATCTCCTTGCAGAGGGTTCTGCTGCATTCTGAGTTATTTCTGTAGCTTGATCAATAGGAGCTGAATCTGTTACAGCAGAACTTGAGTCTGTTGCTACTACAGAACTTGCATCTGCGACTGCTGCTTCAAGGCTTTCTTCAGGTGGTTCTGAACCATCTGAAGCGCCAGTAACAGGAGCAGGACTAGCCGCTGGTTGGCTATCTTCAGCAGATTCTTTATCCTTTGGTTTAAAATGACTGTACCACTTGTTTTCGCCACCAGATGCGCTATACCAAGGAGGTATGTCTAATGCTGGCGCGCTTAATTGAGGCTCACTTACCGCGGGTTTTTTATGAGGAGAAAATAAGTGATAAGCATTAGCTACAAAACCAGCTGCAAGCAGCCAAGATGTTATTGTATTGAATGTATTGAATTTTGTTAGTGACATATTATAACTGGAGGGTAGTGTCTATTTATAAAGGTTGTGGTGTAAATTGTGAATCTGGTGAGTGAACTTATCTCTCAACCCACTCAGGCTGCAACTTAACAAGATCAGTTGCCCCATACTCTATCTTTAGAGTCCTATATGTATGTGGGAACTCTCCTCTTGGTGTCAGTATCCTCAGAGTTGAGGTATCTTCCTTCACATCAGGACTAACATCAGGAGCCTTTGCACATAAGCCCTTACCAACTAAGTATTTTGTGCACACATTCACATTTACAGTTGGAATATTAAATGCAAGATATGCATAATCCTCTGCAATTACTGCCCCTTGTATTAGTGCATGCATTATTCTGCCTTCTTCCACAATCCAGTCAGGGCAGTCAGGTGCAGCGTAAAGTCCTGCGCTTGTTTTCATAATCTCATCCATCTCCTTTAGCCTGTTTGCTCTTAATGCTGAGCCAGTCTGAGTAATTTCTCCGATTAGATCAGCACCCACTCTTGGTCCTATTTCTGTTTTCCCGTGAGTCTGTAGAATCCTCACAAGGCGATTGCTGCCCCTTTCACCTGTATCACCTACAACAAGAGGTGGCGCATCACCAAATAACTCTGTGTATCCTGCATTCTGTGCTACATATCTCTCAATGATTCCTGGATACTCTGTATCAATCTGGACAGGGCTTGCTTCAAGATCCCTGCCGCTAAGGCTTTCAAAGAATTCAGCTAATGTATCATATCCTGCATTTTCCAAACCCGCAATTACAATTCTGGCTTTTGCGTATGGCAAGTCGCCAATCATTTGTATCCCATCTGACCCCATATTAATGGTCTGTTCAGTAACCCAATCTGACCCAACAATTGCGAGGTCAAGCCTGCCCTCCAATAAGAGTCTCGGGAAATCCTGCGGTCTCTTTAAAGTAATGCTTATATTAGGATGATTTCTAATCTGGACACGGTTCTGGTCCTCTTCTCCCATATTATAACCTACAATATCATAATCTGCAGCTGATAGGAACTTCCCAGTAGGTCCTCTTTCTGGGTGATTCAAACTTCCTGTTGGCAGTCCTAATTTGATTTCATCTGATGGATTTTGTGTCATTTTTTATCTCCCTGCTTATAGTCCAGACGACTTTAGATTTTAATCATGAACTCAATTGTTAATTAGAGTTGGAACTAGAAAAATGCTTACTGATGATGATGTCCAACTTTTGTCATTTTTAGAGTAGTAATTGATAGGTAGTATATAAATCTTATTATTTCGTCAAAACAATAACTCCATCATCAATATAAATGCTTTTCTCTGCCTGGCTTACTAAGCCGTTTTCTCTCTCAACCAAAGGAGGATGCTCTTTTAGTATATTAAGCAATTTAAACTGATTTAAGGCGTATCTTACCTGTCCTTCTTTAAAGTTCTTTGTAAGCCATCTTGTTGTGAATGGCAAACCATTATAGTTTTCTATTTGTTTCAGAATATTCCTTACAAAACCAATCCTTACTGATTTCTTTCCAACTAAAGAATAAACAGAAGCATCTCCTTTCTCGCCTATTAAACCAATTCCATTTGTAGCAAACGGCTCAATTGCGATAACAGTTCCTTTCTCTAATTTTGTATTGTCTTTTGTATCAAAATTAGGTATTTGCGGTTCAGAATGTATGTTGTATGAGTCTAAACCGTGTCCTGAAAGATTCTTAACTGGCTTAAATCCTTTGTTTGTAATTGCTGTTTCAATTGCTTTGCCAATCTCTCCTAATGTGACTCCAACTTTTACTGTTTCAATTGCTGCTTTCAAAGCTTCTTCAGAAGCTTTTACTAATTCTTGATTTTTTCCTGATAAATCAATTGTGCAGGCATTATCTCCTATGCATCCATCAACATGAACACCAACATCTAAGCTTACTAATTGGTCTGATAAAATTGTCTTGTCATTGTCTTCAGGGCAGTAATGAGCAGCTGTTTCGTTCATAGATAACTGAACAGGAAAAGCTGGCTTGGCTCCTAGCTCGAAGATTTTAGCTTCAATTTGATTAGTTACGTCCAGCAATAACCTATCTTTCTTAATCTGCTCTTTACCATATGCAAGAACTTCTGCTGCTATCTTTCCTGCTTTCTTGTATTTTTCCAGTGTTTCATTATCCATATGCTAAAAGAAAAAGAATGAGTTAATAAAGGTTTTTGTATGGTTAAGAAAATCTTATTCTAAAAAAGTTCTAATTCTCTATAATCGCAACTCCCTTGAGCAGTCTTTTCCATATTTTTTTGGGTATATGGTGGCTATATGTCCTCATACATTTTCTCCTTATAGCATGCAGCCTGTGTTTTATTTTAGGCAATATGTGCTTTTTGTAGTAATCAATTGCTGGAGCTTTCTCGCCGCGCTCATAACACATATTCAAGGCAAGCCACATTTCTTCCTTTTCTCCAACACATTCAAACGGTTTAATACTCTCTGGATCAGACAGGGGCTTAATCAAATCCAATCTCTTAAAAAGGTCATTTCCAACAACCTCATTTGCCCTTTCGGGGCCCATAAATCCCCTTGCCATTGTATAAGTAAAGGCGCATTTAGGGCAATTACAACACCATTTAATCCCTTTTTCAGCTTCAGGCAGCATATTACAGCTAATGGAAATTTCAAAATACCCCTTTAGCCTCGAGAACAAATCCATAATCTTAAATTCGTACCATTGTTCTAATGCGCTAAAACAGTAAACAGATGGCGTTATATACCTATGAATATAATTATTGAGGGCTATAAGAAACTTAGGTGATTTACCATACTGGTGATTGATTACATGGTTATCCCATACAGTGTTCCCATATTGAGCGCTTTTTTCATTCGCAATAGCAATATATCTATACCCCATTAACCTGGAAAATAACAGCATCATAAATGCAGACTTGGGGATTGTTGTATCTGTTACTGGTTTTTTATAATTAAATATCTTTTGAGGGTTATTGTTAGTTTTGATTCTAACTACAAGCGCCTTTCGCTTGGCCTTAATCTGGTTAAGCAACGGCAAAAACAGGGCATCTCTACCTTCTCCAGACTGTGTATCTTTATGAATCATATGAAACAAATCAAATTTTAAACCTGCTTTGTTTAACATCTCCTGTTGAAGAATACTGTCTTTTCCACCGCCAAAGCTAGTGATGATTTTATTATTTGTTTTCCATTTTTTAAGAACATCATAGGTCTTTCCCCTAAAAATGAATTTAGGTTTGTATTTGAACGGAATTTTATCCAAAAAATATTTCTGACTGCTAATATTAATAAAATATTTTTTCCAAAATTCTTGCCCTTTTTTATCGAGTGAAAATGCATCTATTGATATCTTTTTAGGAAATGCAAAAAAAGTTGACTGGATTAAGTAGCACATTGCAATATTGCAGAGAATGAATTCTGTTACTTTGTCGTTTTTTGGTAATTTTAATGGAAATGTCAAAGTCTTTGTATGTTTTATATCATCATAATAAAAATCAAAGATAGCCTTATTCCCTTCTATCTTCATGCTTTTAAACTTAAATTCGCCTATAACAAAAGGGTGTTTTAATTTTTTAATAGGTGTTTTCCTGGCCATATTAACAAAATTAGATATTTGCCCTGGATTTCTTTAATAGATAATCCACAACCAACCCAGAAATATTTTTGCCAGTTAAATCCTGGCACCTCATAAAATTACAGGGAAAATTTACCTCTAATACATAATTTTTTCTTTTTGATACAACAATATCTACACCGCCAAACTCTAAGCCTAATGCATGTGTTGCTTTTATAGCTAACTCTTCTACTTCTTTAGAGAATTTTTTTTCCTCAACATTTGGTGAATCTCCTGCATTTGATATATAACTGCCCTTTTTAGCTTTGTATTGTACACTATCAATAACCTTGTTCCCAAGAACAATACATCTTGCATGCTCATTTCCTTCCATTATAAACTCCTGGAGTATGAAATTAACCTTCTTTTTCATCAAATTCCTGGATATCTTTTGTAAAGAGATTAGGGAATCTACTTTTTTAACACCTTCGCCATGCGCGCTATCTGTTATTTTTACTATAATGGGAAAGCCTCCTAGTTCTTTAGAGAATTGCCTAAGCAGGTCTTTATTATTAGTAGGTGTGTAGATTGTATTTGGTATGGTAACATTATTTTTTTCAAAAATAGAATAATGGGCATCTTTAATATTCCCACCAATAAACTGGCCAAAGATATCATTATAAAAAGCAACAGCATTGCCTGAGAATAATTTTAACTCCAATAATCGTGAAACATAGCCAGGGGATATCCGGTATAATAATATCTTCTTCTCTTTTAAAATAGCTTTCATTAATCTTAAATCAAGGTTTAGAGGATCCAATCTTACATATTTCAGCTTGCCTTTGCAGGAACACTCTAAAGCTGAGCCAATACCAAAATGTTCTGGTCTTGAATCTGAAGTTAGGATGGATACAAATTTCATTTACCTTAATTAATTCTTCCCAGATATATAAAATTATCTGTTAGAATAAGTTTGGTTTTAACATCCACTAAAGAAAAAAATTACTTTATTCTAACAGTCTCCAAATTCCTTGGAGCAATTGTTTCTACCCTATTTGCTTTATGTATGGAAGAAGCTAAATCTAAGCATCTTGAGTTTTCGCCGTGGTTAATTATAACTTTCTTTGGCCTTGGTTCGCATCTATAAACAAAATTCATTAACTGCTTTCTGCCAGAATGGCCTGTAAAGCCTTCTAATGTCTGGACATTGCAGTTTATTTTTACTATGTCTGGTTTAACTGATGTTCCAAGATTAAATTCAGTAATCCCTCTTTGTATGCGCCTTCCTAAAGAACCCTCGCCCTGATAACATACAAAAACTAAGCTGTTTTTTGGGTTATCTGCAAGTGCTTTCAGATATTCAACAGAAGGCCCTCCAACTAACATGCCGGATGTTGCTAGTATAACGCATGCGTCTGTTTCTTCAACTATCTGTTTTCTTTCTTTTGCGCTGCCAACTCTTTTAAAGATATCTGCTAAGAATGGATTTTGGTCTTTGTGGAATATTAGCTTGCGAACTGACCTGTTTAAAAATTCAGGATAAGCTGTATGGATTGCAGTAATATCCCAGACCATGCCGTCAATAAATACAGGGATGTTTTCCAGCTGTTTTGCCCTTACCATGCTTTCAATTAAGACTAAAACCTCCTGAGCTCTTCCAGAACCAAGAACCGGTATCAATACCTTTCCTTTTCTTTTTACTGTTTCCTGGATTATATGGCGCAATTGCTCTTCGCATTCTGCTCTTTGTGGAAGTACGTTTTCTTTTCCGCCGTATGTTGCTTCGATCATCAATGTTTCTAGTCTTGGGAAAGATGTTGCTGCAGGCTCTAAAAGGCTTGTTCTTGCATATTTCATATCAGCTGAATAGAGTAAATTATGGAGGCCATTGCCTATATGCAGATGGACCATTGAGCTTCCCAGAATATGGCCTGCATTATACAAAGTAATTCTAACATCGGGAGTTACATCACTAACTTCATCATAATCAAGTGGGATTGTATGCTTGACCATTTCCTTGACATCATCAGCTTCGTATATTGGCTCTTTTCCTTCGTTTTTTGCTATCTTTATAAGGTCTAGCTGCAATAATGCCATTACATCTCTTGTTGGAGTAGTGCAATAAACTGGCCCCCTGTAGCCCATCTTAAAAAGCCATGGAACAAATCCAGAATGGTCAAGATGAGAGTGGCTTACAATAACTGCATCTAAATCATTGATATTAAATTCAGGAGCTTCCAGGTAAGGATAAGCCTCCCTGTCTGATGCAATATTAACGCCGCAATCAAGCAAAACCCTTGATTCAGGTGTTTGTAAAAATAAGCAGGATCTTCCAACTTGTCTTCCGCCGCCTAAGTAGCTTACACGTATCCATTCGTGTTTCTTTTCTCTCATCCAGCCGTCATAGATTCTATGCCCTATCTTATCCAGAAATTTTCTCCTGTAATCAGAATGCTGGTAAAGGACAGCGCGAATGTTGTTTATTAATTTTGATTTTATAGCAGGCTTTCTTCTTATCAAAGGTATCCATAATGTTTTTGTTCTTATTTCCCTTAAAAAAGCACCTTGCTTGCCTATTGCTAAGCCAGGTTTTTCTGCTTCGATGATTACGCGGCTTCTTTGTGGATCAAATGTTATCTGGTCGATGCCTGCTTCTTTTGGAATCAGCTTTTTTATTTCCTTTTCTGCTTTTTCCATGTCCATTGTTATAGATGGATCTGGCCTTAGCTCAATCCTTTTTTTTATAGCATCAACTATCTTTCTTATTACTCCGTTGTTATCCAGGAAAAAATCCTTGTCTTTTGTATACAATACTATATTAGCCCCTTCAAAGCACGCCACTGATATGCTCTTAGCTGGCAGATACTTCATTATTTCTTTGATTATTTCGCTCATTTTTTTAGAAATTAATTTTAGATTTCATAGGATTTGAAATGATTGTTAAAATATAGTTTTGTTTTTAAGAATATTTATATTTCCAGCTTCATCATAACTTCTTTGCTTAGGACTTTTTTGACCCCTGCCTTTGTTATACTGATAACATCAACACCATTGCCTGACGCTATGTCCCTTTGAACAGCAGCATTAATTGCTTTTACCCCTAATTTAACACCTTCATCCACGCTTAGGTCTTTTTTGTATAATGTCTCTAGAACGCCATATGCCATTACAGAGCCAGAGCCAGATGATGTGTATTCATCGCATTTTGTCACTGAGCCGTCTGCTCCTATATCATATATATGGTGGCCTGTTTCATCAATGCCCCCAAGGAGGAAATGGCTTATTCCAGGTATTACACTAAATTTTCTTATATTGCCGTATACTATATTTGATAATAAGTTAGCTGCTTCTTTTACAGTTGTTTTTCTTCCTGTTCTTATGTCTTTAAGCTTTAGCTCTGCTTTTATTAATTTTGTAACTAATTGTACATCAGAAACAGTTCCTGCTACTGTAACTGCCATATTATCATTTATTTTTGATATTTTTTCGTATTTTTTAAATGATACTAAGTAGCCGGATGTTACTCTTTTATCTGCGCTAAGCACAACACCATCCTTACAAAAGATAGCTACTGTTGTTGTTCCGGTTTTCATCAATTGTTTATCTTCCATGTTAGAATTCACTTTCTAGAATGATATAATTGATTGTGTATAGGTTGTATTTAAACTTTACGGTTTGGGTATGTTTATTCAATATAAAATATTTTTAAAAGTTAATGATTTCTAATTATTGAGTATTTGGTAGTGGCTGTACTCGTTCAAGAGCTCTATCGAAGCTATATCTTGACCAAGGTCGTACATACTCTTGTTCTCTTAAACCAAGAAGTCGTGCTCTGTCATGTCTGAAGGGATCATTTCTATCTACCTCTCTTTCAACACGTTCTATAATGTGGAACACACCTGTATCTTGCACATAAATAGCATCTATACGTGGAGCACCATATGTAATGGCCTTATCCATCTTTGCTAAAGCCTTTGCTATATCATTAGCATTATAAGCGAACCTTATATCTCTTTTTGCAGATTCACTAAAATAGTTCATTAATGCTGTTTTAATTCCAGCTAGTTGTTCTGGAGTTGCGCCATGCTCTTCTGCAAGTCTTGCATAATTATTTGCAGCTGCTTCTCTGCCTTCTCTTCCTCTAGCTGAACCTAATTGAGCTAATTTTCCTGCTAATATATCTTCAATATTATCGCATCTGGCATATATTATTCCTACATCATACATTGCCTCAACAGATGGACCAGCAATTACAATAAGGTCTTCGCCAGTTGATGGCTCTAGCCTATTATCTGCAAAACCCTTAAGCTGCGCTATATATGCCATTGTACTCCGGACATCTCCTTCTCTTGCTTCTTTTGTTGCTAATTGTAGTATTTTTGTACCAGCTGTATTCTCAAGCCCAACCTCATCTGAAGATGTTGCACCGTACAGTTCTGCTTTTGTAAAATTGCTATCCATGCCCTGAACATTGCCTTTTGCTGCTTCTGCCAATGCCTTTTTAAGAAAATGTGTTCTAAGAAGGTCTGCACGTACTGAGCCTTCTCCACTAGTATCCCCTCCTAATTGCCTTGCCATTTCTAACAGTTCACTGGATTTATTTTCCTGACCTGCTCGTGCACTATTTCTTGCTTCACCCACACAACATTCAGCTAAAGCAACAGAGATTGTATCATCTAATGAACTGTAGATCATAGATTCGCTTATATTATCTCTAGCTCCTGCCTCAGCTAAAGCCAACGAGAAATTATACAAAGCTCTTGAACAGTTACCATCTAAAGCGTAATCAGCTGCCAGGTTTGTAAGACCATTAACAATATCTTGATCTATTCGAGCAGGATTAGAAACAGTTGCAATATTCCTTGAAGGAACGAATATATGAGGAGCAAAATAGTTTTCTTGTCCAGCACCAAATACCTCTTCAGCGCTAGTAGTGTCAGGCAGAGCCCCATCTTGTTCTGAAACATCTGGCGCATCGCCACCACAAGCAATCTCTGTAAGCGCTAGTCCAGCAGCGCCTGCTCCTATAGTTAAGACTCTTGCGCTGTTTGTTAAGGCCCTTACAAAAGGATTAGCAGCAAGCCCACTCATAGGACCTATATCTCCTGGTTTATGCTCGCTAGCATCTGCGTTTAGTTCTATTGTCATAGTATCACGTTTATTATTTTTATTATTTATATTTTATCGAGAAGCAAAAGCTCTGGAAAGAATTTCTATTGGTTTTTGTGGAGCATCTTCTATTGGTCCATTAGTGCCCCCTCTTCTAGGAAATAGGGAAGTGTTATAATTACCAACATCCAAATCTGAATAGAAAAGACCACCTCCATCATTGTTGCGAGATATTTGGATATCGTCCAATACTGTATCAGTACCATTTCGAATGAGTCCATCTTCAGGTGAGTCTTCTAATGTTATCTCTTCATGTCCGCCATTATTGAAAAATCTCACTAAATGCATTGATGTTTTCGTCCCAGCTGCACAATCGGTGCGACATGGCGTTTCATATACAAGCCAATCCTGTGTTGGAACTTCTGTGCTATCGCCTTCTGAACCAACATTAATCCAACGTGCATATCTTAAACCCTCTGGTGTTGTTCCCCAGAATCGTCTAATATCATCATCTCTTCTTATTGTAGTCATATTTCCGCGTGTGTAAGCTATTGCAGCATCTTCAAGTAGATATTCGGCCCATGAGTTATCATCAACGGGTAGGTGTCTTTGAGGATGATATATATTAGCGTCAGAACTTCCAGCACAATTAATCAGAGTCATTCCAGCAAGACCTACACTAAAGATTGCAGGAACAACTGCAAGAACTTTTACGAGTGTTGATCTTTCCTCAGGATCACTAATCTCAATCGGTTTAAGAGCTGCGATTTCTCCACTTCCATCAACAACAGTGTAACCATTAGCTCTTGCAACATCAGCGGCATACTCTATTGGATCATCTGGATTTGCAACAAATGCATCAAGATCCCTTAAACCTGCGTCAGGACTGCAATCCACCAGTCTTGGATCTTCAGTTGGATCAAATTCGCTTACAACTGCAAGCCCATCTTTTTCACCAACGAAAAAAGGAGGACTGTCCCTTGTTTCAGCATATCTTCCGTAGCCAATGCTTCTTGCTCTAGGAAGAATCCCTGCAACGTCCTGTAGAACGCGTCTGAATGCACCTTCCTGTGAAACACCAACAACAAGAGGATATCTTGCTCCATCTACGAGCATTCCTCTAGCAGGCTGGACTATTGAACTTCCTTCAACTAATCCATCAAGTGCGTGTGATGTATACATTTTCAAAGATTACCTTCAAACAATTTCTCCAAAGAATTAACAAAATAAGGGCTTTTTATCCAAACTGCAGTATCGTAATCTTCTTCAACAGAGTCATCTGATAACATGAATAGTAATTCTTCTTTGTCAACAACAACAAGCCTTGCTTTTGGGTCAGTATTCTTTATTTTAGCGTATTTAATCCTTTCAGCTGTCTTATTGTCAACTGGAGCTACAATCTTAACCCTAACATTTCTTTTGTTTAAAGAAGATAAGATGTTCTTTAGCAAGCTTAATTTTCTTTTGATACCTTCCTGTGTGCTTATGATCAAAACTGATTTCTTTGCATTAGCAACCATGTTTTTAAGGTAAAAATTTATATTATCCCTGCCTTTTACTGATTTTGACAGGTCTTCAGGCTTTATATTGTCAATACCTGTTTTATGCAATAGCTCTAAGTCCCTGAAAACATTTGTAGTTCTTATTCTTTCTATCATAGACAAGCTAAGGTCTGTGTCTTTTTGTATATTTTTTCTTACTCTGTCAATTATCTCATTTGGCTTTACTGCAATATACCTGATTGGCTTTCCAATCTTCATTATAATGAAATTTTTCTTTTCTAATGACTCAAGAACATCATAGCATCTTGATCTTGGAACTCCAGAAATATCTGCCAGTTCTCCAGCAGTAGCCATTCCTCGTGATAAAAGAGAAGTCCATATCTTAACTTCATAGATATTAAGATTGAAATCTTTCTTAAGCCTTATTAAAAAGTCCTTTTGAACTATCATTTTAGTATAGGGTTGAAGCACTAGTATTTAAACCTTTCGGTTTATTTGTTACTCAAAAGTAGAAACTAAATGATAGAAGAGAAAACGGATTAATGCTCAAAAAAGATTATTAGAAAAAAAAGAGAAAAAAATAAATTTATTCCTTTTTCTTGATCCAGTTAACAACTAGAACAATACCGACAATTATTACTGCCAGCTCAACTAACAGAACTAATGCAAATATTCCCTTGTTGCCGATAACTGATTTCAATGAAGATAATACTCCATCTCCGCCTTCAGCTGCAACAACATCTCCAGTTATGTCTTCTCCTGGAATTGTGGTTGTAGTTACTTGATCAACAACTGTTGTTTCTTCTTCTTCGCATTCTACTTCCAAGTCAATGTTCTTTTCTGTTGTTTTTGCGCCGTCATCATAAGTCACTTTTATGTTAACAGGGTAGGTTTCTGCTTCTGCGTCTTTTGGAACAGCTATTGTGTATGTGTTCGAGTGCTTGCTGTCACCATCAAAAGGATCATCATCAAGATCAAACTGCTCTCTTACGCTTATCTCAAGATCCTCGTTTGTTACAGTCAAAACAGTATCATCCTCCTTCTCAGTACCCATGTTGATTAAGCTAACACTCAACTGAGTTGATCTGCCGCACTCTACGCTTTCGCTGTAAAGCTCTGCCCTTCTTATCCATATATCGTGTTTTTCTTTGTCAATCTTTATTGTCTTTGTCACAGGCTCAGCTATAACAGTTGTTCCATTTGGAAGCTTGCCTTCTACCTTGATATCTAGGTCATATGAACCATCATCTACCTCTAATGGTATAATAAACTCAAGCTCAACAGAATCATCGTCTTCTGCCTTTAGGTCATCAACATCTGGCTCATCTTCTGCTTCAAGGTCGTCACCATCATCAATTCCGTCAATAAGAGAAATTACTTCTATATCTGTAATCTCTATATCGTTTATAGCACTATCAAATAGATTCTTAATATCAAATTCAACAGTGATCTCTGACTCAGGATCAGCATCAACTGTTCCAGAATCCTTGTCACCATCAACATACACCTTCAGGCTTTTTATTTCCAGGCCTTCTGCAAGTGCTAATGGCGCTAAACATAACATTAAAACCAAACTTAAAATATATAGTTTTTTCATTTTTTAATCCCCCTCTAGATTTATTTGAGATGGGGAATTGATTACTAGTATTTAAAGTTTTTGCTATTTTGGAATGGTGAAAGGGGTTAATCGGGGTTTGATGGGAAAACAAAAATTAAAAAATAGTGTGACCAAACATCTTTGCAATCAACAAACCGCCAAAGATTATTGCTATAAACAGCCCCATGAGGAATACTGCCACGAATCGGCTGTTGCTATATATACTATCACTATCTGATTTCTTTACAGTTGGTTTTTGTTGATTAGTTGTTTGGCCTGTTATTTCTTCAATTGCACCATCACAATCCTGAATTTCCAGCTCAACTGTTTTTTCTGTTGTTTTTGAGCTGTAATCTGCTCTTACCCTTATAGGATATATACTTGCTTCCTGTTCTTTGTCAGCTGCAATTATAACTGAATTAGTGTATTTGCTGTCAGAGTCGAATGGATTGTCATCTAATTTGAAGCTTAATTGCTCATTCAGCTCTAATTCATCATTAATGATATTTAGAACAACATCTTCATCATTAGTGCCCATATTTACAAGATTAAGGTTAAGTCCAGTTGTTCTTGAGCATTTTAAGATTGGATTGGTTAATTCTGCTTTTATTACAACATCATGCTTGTCTTTTTCTACATCTACTTTGAAATCAACAACTTGCCTGTATTTGATTCCTTTTTCGTCTTTTCCTTCAATTGTTAATTCTAAGTCATAGCTCTTGTCTTTTACTTCTAATGGAATTTCAAACTCTAGCTCTATTATCTCTGTGTCTTCTGCGCGAATATTTTCTTCGTCTGACTCTTCTTCAATATCATCGCCATCATCAATGCCATTTATGATTCCTTTGGCAATAACATCTGTAAGATCAATGTTTGTTTCTTCAGAGTATAGGTTTTCTATTTCTATTTCTAATTTGATTTCAGAGCCTGGAGTTACATCTTTTATTGTTCCTCCGTCTTCATCTGCTCCGCTTTTTTTATCGCCGTTAACTTGTGCTTCTATATCATTTATTTTTAGCATTTCAGGCATGGCTCCGTCTGTTCCCCACGCAAATCCAATCATATCATTATCTTCAGCACAATAATGTACTGAACAGCCACCTGAACTATCAAATCCTATCATAGCATGATTCCATTTATTATTTTCAAGAAGATTCATATTCCAATATGGATCACCAAGATTACCAAAACAATTATCAACATCCCTTCCAACACCATTGATTCTGCATAGAGAATGGCCATAGAGCGCACCCCAGTCTTTCCATTCAATATTCAAACTAGCAGCTTCTAATACTTCATAGCCATTTGCATTATTCGCAACATCAACACATTCGCTATCAGCAGTTTTATCCGGATAATACACCACAACACAAACATTTGCTGCAGTTACTGTAGCAGCTAATAGAATAAATACCAATCCATAAACTATTTTTTTCATTTTTACCTCCTAATGCGGTTAAGGCCTACTCGCCATACCATAGAACATGGTATGTCTCGTCTGGCCATGCCATCAATGCTTTGCATTGAATGGCATTGATGGCACAGACGGCCTTAACCTATCTTCTTGCAAACCTAAATTCTATTCTATCACCGCTTTTTATCTGATAATCATTAATTCCTAATGTTGAGATTTTTTTGTTTACAAACATAGGCCACCAATAGCCTGAATCTGCGCAGACATTATCTATACACTTTATTGCATTCCCTCCTAAGTTTAATGTGGTATTGTGCTTCATGTTTAGTAATTGCAGTGCATTTGCTTTGCTTTTCATTGTGTAATGCTCTTCTGTTGTGTTTCCTATAGATACTATAGCAAGCGTCACAATTCCATTACTAGCTGTCTCTTGCTTTTGGCAACTTGTGCTTAAGATGCTTAAAGCGAGCAAGCACATTATTGCAAATATCTTTTTCATCGAATTTTCCATGTTTGTTCACGAATTTTTTTGCTTTTGGCAGTAATAATCCAAAAGCGCTGTTTGATATAACATGAGTTAATAAAAAAGGGATTGATGTCATAAAAGCAAGGAAAACATTAAAGCCCATTGTCATTGCCCAGCCCACATTGAATATTGTCTGAAGTAGTATAGTAGCAAGGAACATTGCTGTGACTGTCTCAAGGGCTGATGCTTTTTTTCTTAGAAAGCCTCCAATAAAGCCTGCTAAGCCAAAGCCAATTGCCTGGTAGATGCTCCATGGGCCCTGGCCTCCAAATACTATGAAGTTTGAGATGTATAGTGAAGATATTCCAACAAGAAAGCCTTTCTTTTTTCCAAACAGCCAGCCAG
>CAZOXR010000006.1:0-20966 GCA_964583885.1 uncultured Methanosarcinales archaeon
ATTTCCGATAGCTTTTGCAACAAGACAAGCAGATAAGGATGAGTCAATTCCTCCGCTTAGGCCAATAACTGCTTTATTGAAGTTATTTTTCCTGAAATAGTCTTTTATGCCTTTTATTATTGTTTTTTGCATATCAATATCTAATTTTTAAGGGTATAAATAATTTCTCATTTTTGAGAGTAGACAAATATTTATATATCAGTTTTTATATTGGTGTTTATATGGCAAAAAAAGAGGATAGAATCTTTGTTCTGTATGTCATTCTATTTATCATAATCGCTATTGTCTTGTCAAACTTTATGTTTCTGGAAAAAGGGCCTGCTACCGTCACAACGCATGGTGTCCAGATATGCAACCAGAATTATGAATGCGGCAGTTCTGATGGTGTGTGCCCTGATAAGTTTGGCGCTACGTGCATAATAACAGATCCTGATTGTAGGTGAATTTATAAATAAAGTTATTTCTCTATTTCTATATGAGAGTAGGCGCTTTGATATCAGGCGGCAAGGATAGTATTTATGCTGCTTATAAAGAAAGAGATGAATTAGTTTGTCTGATTAGTCTGAAATCCAGGAGAGATGATTCTTATATGTTTCATATCCCCAATATCCATCTTGTTAAACAGATAGCAGAATCAATTAATTTGCCATTAATCTTTGTTGAAAGCTCAGGAATAAAAGAAAAAGAACTAGAAGATTTAGAAAAAGCAATTAAAATAGCAGTTGAAAAATACAGGATAGAAGCAATTGTCTCAGGAGCGATAAAAAGCAGTTATCAGAAAGAAAGGGTAGACAAGATATGCAAGAAATTAAAATTAAAATCAATTGCTCCTTTGTGGCATATTGATGAAGAAGAATATATGAATGATTTAATTAAAGAAAAATTTGATGTTATTATCACAGGGATTGCTGCTGAAGGTTTAGATGAAAGTTTTTTAGGCAAGCGCATTAACGAAAAAACCATTGAGGAATTAAAAAAAATAAATGAAAAGAATAATATGTATATAAGTGGAGAAGGGGGTGAGTTTGAAACATTAGTTTTAGATTGCCAATTATACAAAAAAAGAATTGAAATAAAAAAAGCAGAGATAAAGATGGAAAATGAATTCACTGGAAAATATCTGATAAAAATCGCTAACCTAATTTAGAAGATTTGTAAACTGATTCTTTGTACGGCCTTATACGGATGATTTGCGGCTTCATGCCTCTTTTTTCCAAGATTTCAGCTAAATTCTCGGAATATGAATTCTGATCATAACCAAGGCAGATAACCTCTGGATTCAGCTCTTCTATTATCTCGTAAGGGTCTGTTTCATAGCCTAATACGACCTTATTAGCTATCTTAAGGTCTTGAATATTATCCTGCCTTTCCCTTTCACTATACTTTGTCTTCTTATTTTTTACTTTTTCTACTGTTGTGTCACGGGCTATAACAACAATCATATTATCGCCATATTTCCTGCATTCCTTTAAGAAGTAAAGATGCCCTGGATGTAATGTATCGAAAGTGCCAAAACACATAACAGTTGTCATGATAGACGGTAAGACTTAGAATTATATATAGTTTGTGATTTAGAACTTAAAATTCCACTGTTTTGACGAATATCTTTCTTTTGCCAGTTTTACAGCTAGCTTCATCTCATCATCAGTAAGCTCATCATCATAAAGCTTTATCTGGAAATTTTCCTCAAAACCTTTCTTAATGCCCCTTATCAGGGCGTTAGAATCAACTTTCTTGTTTAATTCTTTGATTGAGGTTACACTCTTCTTGGAAAGGTTTATAATCCGCTTGTTGCAGTTCCTGAACAAAGAGCACATCTTTTCAACATCAATATTAAGCAATATAGAGCCATGCTGCAGCACTTTGCAGTTTCTTCTTGTCTGAGCAGAGCCTATCAGTTTCTTGTTGTTTGCTATTATCTCGTAATATGACGGCTCGTTGAAACATATTGATGACTGCCTTGGTTTTTGCATAGGCTCTTTCATATTTGCATTTATGCCAAGTTTCTTAAGCCCGAAAAGTATTGCGTTGCTGATTACCATATAAGAATCAATGATTCTTTTTGGCATAACATCTTCGTTAATTATGAATGAATAAGTTAATTCTTTGTCATGCAAAACAGCTTTTCCGCCTGTTAATCTTCTTACATAATCAATGCCTAGTTTTTCACATTGTATCAAATTGATTTCATCCATTTTTTGCGAGTAGCCAAGTGATAAAGCAGCTGGTTTCCATCTGTAAAACCTAAGAACTGGCTTTTCTGATGTAAGCAATGCTTCATCTATAGCCATGTTCATAAATGCATCATTATGGTTTGTGTTTATTAATCTCCAGCTTTCAGTCATTTGCTACATCCCCTGCATGATAAGAGCTTCTCACTAATTGGCCTGAAAAAACATGCTTGAATCCTAAGCTTAATCCCAATTGTTTTAGCTCATGAAATTCTGTTGATGAGTAATATTTTTTTACCTTATGATGTGTTTCTGATGGCTGCAGGTATTGGCCTATTGTAAAAATATCGCACTTTACTTTTCTTAGGTCCTGCATTAGCTTTAGTATTTCTTCTTTTTCTTCGCCTAAACCAATCATAATCCCTGATTTTGTTAAGATGTTTTTGTTTATTTCTTTTGCTCTCTTTAGAATTTTTAATGAAAGCTTGTAATTGCCATAAGGCCTTATTTCCGGAAATAGTTTTTCAACTACTTCCATGTTATGGCCAAAGACATATGGCTCTTCTTTTAAAACTTTTGTTATTGAAGAAATATTTCCTTTGAAATCAGGGGTTAAGACTTCTACTTTGCAGTTATTTTTTATTTTTTTTATCTCTCTTATTGTTTGCGTAAATATTTCAGCACCACCATCATCTAGGTCATCTCTTGTTGGAGATGTTATAACAGCGTAGTTTAGGGCTAGTTTGTTGACTAAGGCAGCTATCCTTTTTGGCTCATTATTATCGGTTACATTAGGAGTTCCTGTCCTGACATTGCAATAAGAGCAGTATCTTGTGCATGTATCTCCCAGTATAAGAAAAGTTGCTGTTCCTTTGTCCCAGCATTCAGCTATATTTGGGCATCTTGCTTCCTGGCAGATTGTATTTGTCTGATTGTTTAGCAAAGACTTTATCTTGAAATAGTTTTGGCCAGAAGGTATCTTTACTTTAGGTTTGAGTTGCTGCATACAAAAAGAAATTTATGTGGATTTAAAAATGTTTTGAAAATAGTAGGTTTTCAAGACCTTAGAAAATTTATTTAATTTTCGTAAGGTTATGTTTATAATTTTCTTTGCGCCAAATCAGCAACTAAATGAATTATATCGTAAGTTTGAGAAACAGCTGGGCAGTAAGCTAGCTCTATGTTGCTTAGGTCTTCTATTGTCATTCCTGCCTGTATTGCTGTAGAGATTATATTAATTTTTGATGAAGCATTAAAGCCAATTGCCTGCGCTCCAAGTATTTTTTTATTGTCTTTGTTAACAATAATCTTTAATGTTATCTCTTTTTTGCTATCAAACCATTCTGGCTTTACTTTCATTGGTGCTTTTGCTTCTATAATAGTGTAATTTTGTTTTGCAAAATAGCTGTTAAAGCCAGTTGCTGCTATCTCTATGCCATCTAAAACAGAAACAAAGGTTGTTAATGTGCCTTTATAGTTAAGATTCTTTCCAATTGCATTCATTCCTGCAATTGTTCCCTGCCTGTAAGCTGAATTAGCAAGTAAAGAAGGCCATGGCTTGTTATTAACAATATTATTTGTCTGAATACAGTCGCCTGCAGCATAAACATCATTTATGTTTGTTTCAAGCTTTTCATTAACTAAGATTCCAAATGTTGATGTTTTTACATCAATTGATTCTGCTAACTTAACATTTGGCTTTACACCAGTAGCCATTATTATCATGTCATAAGGTATTTTTTTATTTTCTATTATAATCTGAGATTTATCTATCTTCTTTATTTTTTCACTAAGCAATAATTTTATTCCTTTTTTTGTAAGATATTCTTCAACAATTCCCGACATATCACGGTCAAGTGCTTTTGGAAAGCATTGCGGAAGAACTTCAATAACAGTTACATTCTTTTTTTTATTTCTTAAAGCATTTGCTGTTTCAAGTCCAATTGCGCCAGCTCCGATTACTGCAATATTTTTAGCTGTTTTTGCTTTTTTTATTATTTCTTCTGCATCACCAATGTTATGCAAAGTCAATATTTTGTTATTATTCTTCATCCCATCAATATCTGGAACGCATGGTGAAGAGCCAGTTGCTAAGATTAATTTATCATAACTTATCCTTTCTTTATTGACAGTTACTATCTTTGCTTGTGCATCAATGCTTTCTGCTTCTCCTTTTATTAGCCTTACATTAAGATTCTTTATAGGGTGTTTTAAATCTTCTGGCTTTACTTTGCCTTCAAGAGCAAATGGCATGCCGCAGGAATGCAGCAAATAACCTTTTTTGTCAATAACAATAACTTCAGCATCTCTCTGGAATTTATTTATTGCAAGTGAAGCAGCAAAACCAACTGTTCCTAGGCCAATAATAACTATTTTCATAAGAGAAAAGATTTCTTAATAGAATTTAAAGGTTATGGTTTTTAAGAAGTAACTGTAACAGGCGCCAACTGAGTCTTTGGTTTGTACCTATCAACTATCTCTCTTAACACATCAGCAACTCCTTCCTTTATAGAGCCCCTTGTCAGCCGATTCACAAACTTATAAACTTTGCTTTGCCTCATCCTTTCTGCAGCTGTTGAATAAGACAATCCTTGCCCCATATGTTCTTCAAGAAGATTGCCCCATAGCTGCATTCTATATTCCTGGTTTTTTGCTGCTTTAATAGCAGTTGCTAATGTCTGGTATTCAGGGGTTTCTTGAATTCTTTGTTTAATGTCCTGGACTATAGTAGCATTTGCTATCCTTCGCTTGTAAGGATCTATCACGTTTTTTCTTAACAAACCAGTAAGGCGCTCCCTGCTAACCTCACCCTTACATGCCTGAACCTTTGATTTAAGCTCCCTATAAAATGATGTACTTTTTAGTGTATCCACAACCCCTTGTTTTCTTTGGTAACAACCACTCTTAATCCTATGATATGTATTTATGAGTGTAGTCAATGTTCTCATTGTATCTACCATTGGCCTAACTTGCTGCTCGTCAAAAGTGTAAGACAGTACCTCATAGGCATTATCTGAAGCTAATTCTCCGCCAAACATGCTCCTAAAAGCATTTCTATGCTCCTTACTAAGTGATGTGTAATATTTTGCAGCTTCTAGTAAACCAAAATCTCCATCATATCCAACAACCCCCTTAGCATAAGAAATAAATTTTTGAAGGAATATCTCAAGATCTGAATGATGAACTGGCAATGTTGCAGCAGCTCCTTCTATGTGACTGGGGTTCCTATGAACAGCCCCTACATTTTTTCTGACAATTTTTTGTCCAAGGTGAACAGATATGCCATCATCCGGAAGCTCATATTGGGTTCTTATGGCATCATCAAAAGGTGTAACATCCACTGCCCTAACTGGTTCTTCTCCATTTCCATTTAATAAATCGTCAAGACTTACCCCTCTCCTGTTGGTGTCTGTGCTATTTGGTGATCCTCTTCTGTCCTGTCCTAACTGCATTAGGGTTTCTATCATTGGCCTTGCTTGATCTGGGTCAAAGGTATAAGCCATAATCTCTTCAAAAGGATAAGATCCAAGATTTCCATTAAATAATCTTGTGAAAACAGCCTGAAGCTCTTGGTCTGGAGGCTCATATTGTTTTTTTACTCTTAATAATCCAATGTCTCCTTCAAAACCAGTGCTTTGTTTTGCACCATCAGCAAATCCTGCAAGAAATTCTTCAGAATCAGGAGTGTGGAATGGTGCTGTTGCAACAACACCACCAAAATCATGGTAGTCTGAAACACGCACACCAGATAGTGCAGCTAAAAAGTTGCCGATTCTTCTATTAGCCACTTTTGCTGTCCTATAGGCAGTAATACCCTGTTCCTGTATCTCGTACTGTTTTCTTCCAGGAAACTTTCTAGGGGTTACGTACCTAATTGGGATAGTTGGTTTTCTATCTTCATTCAAAAGCGCAGGTAATCCAGTACCATTCTCAGTAAGTATTTGGCCTAAATGATATGAAGGTTCTGCATATAAGGGTGGGATTACCAAAGCCTTGTTTGTAGATACCATAGTAAGATGTGGGTAAAAGTATATTTTTAAATTTATTGGAGAATCACTTCAATATCTCTTCTATCTTCTTTGCCACTTCATCCTTGCCAACAATACAGCTGTCTGGAGAAGCATTGCCTTCAAGAACTGCTTTTGCAAATGCACCACAACCAGGATAACCGCAGCCACCGCAGTTTGTTCTTGGCAGTGCAAGAACAATCTGCTTTAGTTTTTCAGTATCAATCTGTTTTGTTTGCTCTACTGCAAATTTCTTAGATGCCCAACTTAATATTAATGCAAATATCAGGCCCAGTACTGCCATTACAATTATTGAAACAATTATTGGATTCATTTAAACCATTCCGGCAAAGCCATTGAATGCTAATGCTAATAACCCAGCAACTATTAGTGCAATTGGTATTCCCTTCAAAGCCTGAGGAATATCTGCTAACTCTAATTTCTCTCTTATCCCAGACATTATAACTAATGCTAAAATAAAGCCAGCGCCAGCTCCAATTGAAAATATTAAAGATTCAATGAAATTATAGCCTTTTACAACATTCAGCAAAGCAAGACCTAAGATTGCGCAGTTTGTTGTAATCAAAGGCAGATAGATTCCAAAAGCCTTGTACATTGCTTGCTGATGTTTTTTCATGTACATCTCTATCAATTGGACTAATGATGCTATTACCAAAATAAATGAAACATACTGCAAAAATGGTAAATTAAGCGGCTTTAAGAGCAGATTATATATCAACCAGGTTATAGAGCCAGATATAACCATTACAAAAGTTACTGCTAAACCCATGCCAACAGCAGAGCTTGTTTTTCTGGAAACGCCTAAGAAAGGGCATATTCCCAGGAATCTGTAGAATACAAAATTATTTACAACAGCTGCTGCAAAAAATATTGCGAATAAGTTAACCATCTTTTTCCTCCACAGGTTCTTTTGTCTTCTTTTTAGAGATTATATTCATCAATGCTATTAAAAAGCCAAGTGTAATAAAAGCACCAGCTGGCAATTTCATAATAATCATCTGCGGATACCAGCTGCCAAGGATTGTAAATCCAAATACTGTTCCAAAGCCAAGAAGCTCTCTTATTGATGCTAGGATTATTAAGCCCCATGTAAATCCAAGACCCATTCCAAATGAATCATATAGTGTGCTGAGTAATGTATTTTTTGAAGCAAATGCTTCCATTCTTCCCAATATAATGCAGTTTACAACAATCAATGGAACATAGATTCCCAAAACCTTGTGGATTGGAGGAACTGTTGCTGCCAAAATATAATCGGCTATTGTTACAAAGGTAGCTATAATAACAATAAAACTTGGTATGCGTACTTTTGCTGGAATTAGATTTCTTATCAATGAGATGATTATTCCTGAGAAAACTAAGACAAATAATGTTGCCAAGCCCATGACTAAGCCATTGATTGCTGCATTAGTAACAGCCAATACAGGGCACATACCTAATATTAATCTAAATATTGGGTTCTGCTGCCATAATCCGTTTATGAATTGTTTGAAGTTTGTCATTCTATTGATTCTTGTCTTTCAATTAAAGAGTCTATTATCTCTCTTCTTGCTATTTCTTTTTCATCGTCCATCAGAGCATCTTCTATTTCTTCGTCTGTTGCTTCGCTTGCTTCTTCCCCTGATTCTTCCATTACACCGATGATTGGCTCTAAAGGGATTGTTGCTGAGGTTATTGAATCTTCTTCACCTGTGATTGAGTGCAGTATTCCAGCGCTGGCTGCTCTTACTGCATTGATAACAGCTGTTGATGATATTGTTGCTCCTGTTATTGCATCAAACTCCTGCTTTGCTAATTCTTTATTTTTGAATTGTACTAAGAATCCTGCTTCTTCAATTCTTGAGCCTAATCCAGGGGTTTCCAGATGATCAATTATCTTTATATTTGTAATCTGTTTTTTTACTAAGTCAATACCAATTAAAACCATGATATTGCTCTGGAATCCTGGCTGTTCCATTAACATAACAAGTCCTTCATTAGCCTGAAACATCCTCTTTACGTTCTTTTTTAAGAATTCCTCTGGCACTCCAAGCTCATTAAAACTTTCAGATGGGAAAACTTCATTTAGCGCTGCTTTAAGCTCAGCTGCTTTTCTTTCTTCAATTATATCGATTGTATTTTCATAGGTTAGTGATAGAGCTACAGCTGATAAAATAGATATAATCACTAAAACTAAAACCATCCTTGTTGTTTCATTCATTTTTATTTTTTATTTTTTTAATAAGTGATTTAATCTTATTTGTGAATTGTTTAAATTTATTCTCAGTTTCAGGCGTTCCAAATGGCTTTGGTATTGTATAGCGATCAATTAATGGTGTAAAAGCATTCATCAGCAGTATTGAGTACATGACTCCTTCTGGCAGGCCTGAGAATATTCTTATGATGACTGTCAAAAAACCGCAGCCAAAGCCAAAGATTAATCTTCCATTCCTTGTTGTAGGCGATGTTACTGGGTCAGTTGCCATAAAGAATGCTCCGATTAATATGCCTCCTGCTAAAATACTGAATGTTGGATCTCTGCCAAAAATAAGGCTTAAGATAAAAACAGTTCCAATGTATAATGTTGGGATTCGCCAGTCAATTATTTTTTTGTAGAATAAAAAAGCTGCTCCAAATAATAAAGCTAAAGCAGATGTTTCTCCTATAGCTCCAGCAACATTGCCAACAAACAATTTCTGGTATAAAGCAGATGTTGTTCCAAATGATTGTGTTAAAGCTTCCTGGCCTTGCATTTTAAGGATTGTTAATGGTGTTGCTGATGTTACGCCATCAGGGGTTATGTATTTTGATACTAAAGCAGGCCATGAAGCAATGATAAAAGCCCTGCCAGCTAAAGCAGGGTTGAATATATTGAATCCTATACCACCAAAAGCATGTTTTGCTATAGCAACTGCAAAGATTGAGCCTAAGACAGGAACCCATAGAGGAACTGTTGATGGCAGTACTAAAGCTAATAATAATCCAGTTACAAAAGCAGAGCCGTCATTGATTGTTATTTCCTTGTTTGATGAAGCCTGGATAATTATTTCTGTTATTAATGCTGCTGAAACGCTTGCTATTATCACCCATAGTGCATTTAACCCAAAGAAGTATATTGAGGAGATTACTGCAGGCAATAAAGCAATTGCCACAAACCACATTATTTTGTTTACAGTGATATCCTTGAATATATGCGGAGATGTGTTTTGTATTAATTTGTTTTTTTCTTTTTCTTCTTCCATTTTTATCAATATTTTATTTTATCATTAAAAAAAATCATTTTTTAAAGCAAAATTTGTTTCACAAATTTTGCAGGTCCATCCGCATTTTGCCTTCGGCAAAATGCAGGCGAACCTTCGTTTTTATTTTATTGATTATTTTTATAATGATTTATTTTTCCTTTTTCATTAGTTCTGACTTTGCTTTTTTTATCCTTTCGACCAAAGGTATCTTGCTTGGACAGACAAAATTGCAACAACCACATTCAAAGCAGTCCAAAGCAAAGATCTCATCTGCATCATCATATCTTTCATTTTTTGAGTATTCTGCTATCTTGTTTGGCATCAACAACATTGGACAAATGTCAACGCAGGAAGCGCACTTTATGCATGGCTTTTCCTTGCCAATCTCTATCTTGCTTAATGCCAGTATTCCTGAAGTGCCTTTGAGCACTGGGATGTCTTCATTTGGCTGGGTTATGCCCATCATAGGGCCGCCAGCTATAAGCTTGAATGGCTCTTCAGCATAGCCACCGCATTCTTCAATAAGCTCTTTAAATGAAGTACCTATTTTTACATGCATGTCATGAGGGTTTTTCACATTTCCAGTTACTGTAACAATTCTTTCAATCAATGGCTTTCCTTCGTAAACTGCATCATAGACTGCTTTTGCTGTCTGCACATTGCTGACAACAACATTAACATCCAAAGGCAGTTTTCTTGGAGGAACTTTTTTCCCAGTTAAAGAATGAATAAGCATTTTTTCAGCGCCTTGCGGATAGATTGTTTTTAGCTCTCTTACTCCAATGCCTTTCTCATGCTTTGCTTTCAGCCTCATAAGGTCAATTGCGTCTTTCTTATTGTCTTCTATGCCGATGATTGCTTTTTCTGCATTAACTGCTTTCATGATCAACTTAAGGCCTTTTATCATCTTGTCTGACTGCTCCAGCATCAGTCTATGGTCGCATGTAAGGTAAGGCTCGCATTCAGCGCCATTAAGAATTACAGTATCGATGTTTTTATCCTTGACATTTAGCTTGACATGAGTTGGGAACATTGCTCCGCCCAGGCCGACAATTCCTGCTTCTTTGATTATCTCGATAATCTGCTCTTTTGTTAAAGCTTCAACATTCTCTCTTTGTTTAACTGACTCGTGCCATTCTATTCTTCTGTCTGACATTAGGGTAATTGATTTTACTTTGTTGCCCAAAGGGCTTAGTTGCTCTGAGATGTCAATAACTTTTCCAGAGATAGAAGCATGTACTGGCGCTGAAACAAATGCATCTGAGCCAGCTATTTTCTGGCCTACTTTTACCTCATCGCCAACATTGACTAATGGCTTGTTTGGAGCGCCAATATGCTGAGATACTGGAAGAATTACTTTTTCAGGTATTTTTGCAACCTTTATCTCTTTTTTTTCTGTTATTTTATTGTAGTCAGGATGAATCCCGCCACTAAAAATTGTCATAGATAGTTGCTTAGTAGGGTATTATTTAAATTTTTTGAAATTAGAGAGTAATTTCAAAGCCCAGAAAAAACATTGTTTTTTCTTATGTTGTGAAAAGATTTAAATTGTAATAGTATCTTCATATCTATTATGAAGAAAATAATATTCTTATTATTGGTTGTTATATTAGCTGGCTGCCAGGAACGCTTAGCTAAAACAGAAGTTACAGAGGAAATGGTGGGCACAACAGTTACAATAACAGTATATAATGATAATGAAAGAGAGGCAGTAAAGATAATTGAACTGGCATTTGAGGAAATTAAAAGAATTGATAATTTATTGAGCAGCTATAAGAATCAAAGCGAGGTTTCTATATTAAATAAAGAAGGATTTATTGATTATCCAAGTAATGACCTGATATATAATGTAAAAAAGTCTTTGCGTTATTCTGAGCTAAGCCAGGGTGCTTTTGACATTACAGTGCAGCCAATACTTGATTTATACAGGGATTCTTTTGAAAACAAGGAAAGAGCGCCAACTTCGAAAGAGATAGAGTGGAATCTTGGAATAGTCAATTTTGAGAACATTGTGATCCAAGCAAAAAGAATAAGTTTTGAAGATCATGGCATGAAGATAACATTAGGAGGGATTGCAAAAGGGTATGTAATTGATAAAGCGATTAATGTTTTAATTAATGAAGGTATAAATCATGCGTTGGTTAATGCAGGCGGCGACATAAGAGCAATAGGCAATAAAGGCAGGAAGAACTGGAGCATTGCTTTAGCTAATCCAAGGAATGAAAGAGAGTATGTTGCAATGATAGAATTGAATAATAACTCTGTTGCTACATCAGGAGATTATGAAAGGTATTTTGATGATGATAAGAAGTTCCATCATATTGTTGACCCAAGAACTGGTTATTCTGCTACAGAATTGATTTCAGTAACCATAATTACAGGAAAAGCAGTTGACGCAGATGCAATTGCAACAGCTGTTTTTGTTCTAGGGCCTGATGAAGGATTAGAGTTTATTGAGAAATTTACAGATGTTGAAGGATTGCTGATAACAAAAGAAAAAGAGATAATAAAATCAAGTGGGTTTGATTATTAAGTACTCTCAAAATATTTCTCTGTCTCCCACTTTGTTACCTGCCTTCTATAGTCATCCCATTCCTTTTTCTTGGCTTCGAGATAGATATGATAGGTATGCTCTCCTAGTGCTTCTTTCATCAATTCGCTTCTTTTTAATTCCCATATTGCATCACCTAAAGAGCCTGGCAATGTATCTATGTTTGCATCAATTAATTTTTTCTCATCAAACTCATAGACATCTTCTTCAACTGGCTCTGGAGGAGTAAGCTTGTTTTTTATGCCATTCAATCCTGCTTTAAGCATCACTGCAAACGCAAGGTAAGGATTGTTACTTGGGTCAGGGCATCTTAATTCGCATCTTGTGGCTTGTTCGCGTCCAGGAGCATATCTTGGGATTCTTATTAAAGAAGATCTGTTAACCTGAGCCCAGCAGATATAGACTGGAGCTTCATAGCCTGGAACTAATCTTTTGTAAGAATTTACATTTGGAGATAACACTGAAGACATCCCCTTTATATGTTTTAGCTGGCCTGCAACAAAACTTTTTGCTTTTTCTGAAAGCTTATAGTTATCTTTTTCATCAAAAAAAACATTTTTTCCTGTTTTTTTATCAAATAAGCTCTGGTGGCAGTGCATTCCTGAGCCGTTTATTCCAAAGATTGGCTTTGGCATGAATGTTGCATATAAACCATGCTGATGAGCAATTGATTTAACAGCGTGCTTGAATGTTATGCAGTTATCTGCTGTTTTTAATGCATCATCGTATTTGAAATCAATCTCATGCTGGCCAGCAGCAACCTCATGATGAGAGGTTTCTATGTCTAAGCCCATTGACTGCAGGCTTAAGACAATATCCTTTCTTACTTCTCCTGCTAAGTCTCTTGGCGAGTAATCAAAGTATCCTGCAATATCATGCGGAGCTGGCGTTATTTCTCCATCTTTTGGTTTGAAAATGAAGAATTCTAATTCAGGGCCAACATTGAATGAAAATCCTAGTTCTTCTGCTTCTTTGATTGCTCTTTTTAGTATATATCTTGGGTCTCCTTCAAATGGCTTGTTGTCAGGCATGTAAACATCACAGATGATCCTTGCTGTTTTTATTTTGTCATCTGATTCCCATGGAAGTATTGCGTATGTTTTTGGGTCTAGCTTTAGAAACATATCTGACTCAGCAATTCTAGTGAAACCTTCTATAGAAGAGCCATCAAACCAGGTTCCTTTCTCTAAAGCTTCTGGCAGTTTATCTGATGGGATAGTGACTGCCTTAATGCTGCCATGTATATCTGTGAATTGCAGCTGTATGAATTTTACATTCTCTTGTTTTACTTTTTCTAATAGTTCTTTCATTTTGTATACCTCTTGTTATTTATGTTAAAAAATGCTCATTTATATACTTTTTTGTTGTTTTACTAAACAAATGTATACTAAAAAGGACAATATTTAAATATATGTTTAGTTTAATAGGGATAAAATGGCAAAAACTAAACATTTGGAGATGGACGAGGTGAACAAAAAAATACTGAATGTTCTCCTCGAGGATTCAAGGCTTTCTTATCGTCAGATTGCGAAGCGAATTGGTGTGTCTGTAGCGACAGCTATGCACCGCATCCATAATCTTGAGAGTCAGAAAGTAATCAGGAATTATTCCACAATAATTGATTATGAAAAAGCAGGCTATGATATAGAAGTAATGTTTGAGATAAGGATTTCTAAAGGCAAATTGTTTGAGGTTGAAGAAAAGATTGCGCATAACCCGCATGTTTTTGCTGTTTATGATATAACTGGTGATTTTGATGCTGCTATTCTGGCCAGGTTCAAGAACAGAAGGCAGATGGATGTTTTTCTGAAGAAACTTCAAACTTATCCTTTTGTTGAAAGAACAATGACTAAGGTTATTTTGAATACTATAAAGGAGAAGTATGTAGGGATTTAG
This sequence comes from uncultured Methanosarcinales archaeon, assembly GCA_964583885.1. Classification (GTDB taxonomy): domain Archaea; phylum Nanobdellota; class Nanobdellia; order Woesearchaeales; family CAZOXR01; genus CAZOXR01. The sequence goes on from CAZOXR010000006.1 coordinate 13,868, forward strand.
ATGAAGAATTGATTATAAAGGTGAACAATGAAAAAAATCAAAAAAAATATCCGGAAGAATATATCAAGAGTTGGAGAAACGTACAAAACAGTGCAGCACGAAATAAGACAGAACACAACAAAAGCGATACTGGCAGCTTTTGCCTTTATCATAGCGTTTGTCTGGAGAGATGCAATAAAAGCAGGAGTAAATGCAATGATAGAGAAAGCAGGGATTACTGGTAGTGGATACATTTATGAAATAATAACTGCGATAATAATAACAGTAATCTGCGTACTGGGCATTATGTTTTTCTCCAGATGGGGAGAGAAGAAGTAAAAGCGAAAGGTTTAAATTAATAGATATTTAGACGGATACTTATGAAAAGAGACAAGCTAATGAAGGCTATAGTGATGGGTCTTAGGAAGCAAGGCGCTAAAAAGATAGCACTCTTTGGCTCATACGCAAGAAATCAGGAAAATAGAAAGAGTGACTTAGACATAATTGTAGAGTTCAAGAAAAAAAAGAGCTTCCTGGATATTGTAAGGATTGAAAGAGAGCTTTCAGAGAAGCTAGGGGTAAAGATAGACCTATTAACAGAAAAATCAATAAGTCCCTTAATTATTGATAATATTAAGAAAGACATGGAAGTGATCTACAGATGAAGGATGCGGGAGTTTATATTAAGCATATTCTGGGCGCTATTGAGAAAATAGAAAAATATACAAAAAATGTGACGAAAGCACAGTTCTTAGAAAAGTCATTGATACAAGATGCAGTTATAAGGCAGATTGAGATAATAGGAGAAGCTTCAAAATTAGTTTCAAACAAGATTAAGTCAAAAAATACTAAAATACCATGGAAAGATATAGCTGGTATGAGGGATAAGCTGATACATGCATACTTTGGCGTAGATTTAGAGGCTGTATGGGAAACATTAAAGAAAGATATTCCTGCCCTAAAGAAAGAGATAAAGAGTATTATTAATTAGATATTTCTATATATATATATGGCCATAAAAAAAGAATTATTCTTCTCAAGATGGGGAGAAGCTAAGTAAAATCAAATTAGGGTTGCCACAAAATCGCCTATATAATGGGTTGCAATAATCACAAATACAGCAATTACTAGATGCTCAATAACAACCTTGTAAGGCTTTATCTCCTGGTGTTTTGCCATGAAATAGCTAAACAATACAATCAAAGACAAACCCCAAGCAACAGCAATGTATATTGCAGTAGAAAGTGAAAACAGTAAAAGGGGAATAATAAAAGTCAGTGTAATTATAAATTTGGATAAAAAGGTTGCGAAGGTAGATTCCCATATCTCTTTTGTAGAATGCTTGTTCTCTGCTTCTTCAGATATGTGAATTCCTAAAGCATCTGACAAAGCGTCTGCAATTGCAATGACAAGGATTCCGCCAATCACAATAGCAGTTGACTTTGTGCTTGAATGCAAACCAACCATCAAACCAAGGGTTGTGATTATTCCAGAGGTTAATCCAAAGCTAAAGCCTTTTCTTATTGAAAGCTTCATATATCTTTTGATTGTTGCTTTATTTAAATAACTTGTGCTAGCAAGAGATTAGTCAAATCCTAGCCTACTCGCCATACCACAACCCTAAACTTTATTTAGGAACGTGGTATGTCTCGTCTGGCCATGCCATCAATGCTCTGCATTGAGTGGCATTGATGGCACAGACGGCTAGGATTTGACTGCTGCTGGCACTGGACACTTCCACTTTTCCAGCTCTCGTCTGTAAACCACTGGACAGGATTTCTCCCTGCGTGAGGTATATAAATCATATTTCTTAATAACCATTTATGATAAGGCAATCCTTTATACTATTAGAAAAAGTAGGTAAAGAAGGTGAAAAGAATATATGGGGGCAAGGTATAGATAACTGGGATTTATTTCTGAAAACAGATAAAATCAAAGGCCTTTCAAAGCCAAGAAAGCTTTATTATGACAGGCAGTTAATCAGAGCAAGAAGTTCTCTATATAACTTTAATTCTTCTTATTTTATTGATAAACTGCCACAATCAGAGATGTGGAGATTGTATGAATTCTTTAAGGATGAAGCTGTTTTTCTTGATATAGAAACATCTGGTATTGGAAGGTATGACACAATAACTGTTATTGGTTTGTTTGATGGTGTTAATACAAAAACAATGATAAGAAGCATTAATCTTGATTATAATTATTTGAGAAGGGAATTAAGAAAATACAAGATAATTGTAACATATAATGGCGCTGCTTTTGATCTGCCATTTATTAAAAAAAGGCATCCTGGAATACTTCCAGATATACCTCATTTTGATCTAAAATCAGCGTGTGACAGAGTAGGATTAACAGGCGGATTAAAAGAGATTGAAAAGAAGATGGGCATCAAAAGAAACCAGATAATTGAAAAGATGCATGGTGGTGATGCAGCAACATTATGGAGAATGCACAGGGCTACAGGTGATGAATATTATCTTAGATTATTAGTTGAATATAATGAAGAGGATGTTATTAATCTAAAGACAATTGCTGAGTATGTAGTTCAAAAGCTAAAAGAAAATTCGTTTGAGCCTAATGGAAAATATCAGCAAGATTAAACTTTTAGAAAACAAACATGATGTTTGTGGTGGTGGTAAAGAAGAAGGACTAGGATTTATCTATGATGCAGCTACACCAAAAGGAAAATGCCCTTTATACAAGACATTGATGAGTAATGCTTGTAGTTTTGACTGCAAGTATTGCGCCCAGTCTTCTAAAACAAGATCAAGAACAGCCAGCTTTAAGCCAGAAAGCTTAGCCAAGACATTTATTGAGTTGCAGAGAAAGCATAATCTTCATGGATTGTTCTTAAGCTCTAGTGTTGTCAAGGATCCTGACAGAACAACAGAAGGAATGATTGAAGCAGTTAAGTTAGTCAGACAAAAATATAATTATCGTGGCTATATACATTTCAAGATACTTCCTGGAACTTCTTATGAATTAGTAAAGCAGGCTTCTGAGATGGTCAATAGGATGTCTATCAATATAGAAAGCCCATCTAAATCAAGGCTTAGCGAGATAGCAACTGTCAAGGATTACAAGATAGATATTCTAAAAAGGCAGGCATGGATTAAAGGATTGCATGACAACCAGACAACACAATTCATTGTCGGAGCTGCAGATGAAACTGATTTAGAGATTTTAAAGATGGCTGACTGGGAGTATGAGGCATTTCATCTGAAAAGAATCTATTATTCTGGCTTTAAGCAAGGAAAAGGTATTGAATTAAAGAAAGAGAATTGCAATACAACAAGGCAGAATAGGCTTTATAATGTTGATTTTTTATTCAGAAAATATTTTATCAAGCTTAAGGAAGTAAAAGAGATAATGAATAATGATATGCTTCCAAAAGAAGACCCAAAGTTTGCTTTGGCAAAGCAGAATTATTCTGGAGCTGTTGAGGTGAATGGTGCTGATTATATGGAATTACTGCGGGTTCCTGGAATTGGTCCAAGAAGCGCAAAAAGAATAATCAGCTTAAGAGGGAAGTTGAAGAAATACTCGCAATTACATGAAGCAGGTGTTGTTGTAAAAAGAGCAAAGCCGTTTATCAAGGTTGATGGCAAATGGCAGAAGAGGTTAGTGGATTTTTAATGAGATTTAATTAAAATGATAAAAAAATATTATATTGATACATCAATATGGATAGATCTCTATGAAGACAGAAAAGGATATAATAAGGAACATTTAGGAGAATTTGCTCTTAAGCTATTTGGTTTGATAAAAGCAAAAAAGAACAGATTGATTATAACTGATTTATTGATAATAGAATTAGAGATGAACTATTCAATGGAAGAGATAAATGGGATGATTAAGCCTTTTGAAGATATAGTTGAGAAGATTATCATTACCCCAAAACAGAGGAATGAAGCTAAGAGAATTGGAGAAGAAAGGAGTCTTCCTCCAGGAGACGTATTACATGCAATTATAGCAAGAGATAATCATGCAATTCTTGTAACGAGGGATAATCATTTTAGAAAATTAGAAGATGTTTCAAAACATTACAAGCCAGAAGACATTATTTAAGCTTCTTTGACAGCTCTTCAAAAGCTTTTTTTCTAATATCTTCAAATTCCTTATCACTCGTTCTCTTTTTTGCTGCCCCTTTTAGATGAGCTATATTTACCATTGCTTCTTTTAGTTTTGACTCTTCTACTTTCTCCCTAAGGGCGCCTCTAATGAACTCTGTTCTGTTTTGATAGCCCTCTTTTTGTACAACAGCGTCTATATCTTCTAAGAACCTACCATCCATCTTGACAGTTATCATTTCAGTTGCCATATAGCTATTGTATATACAATGACTATATAAATATTTCGGTTTTTATTAAGATTGAAAACTCTAACAATACTAAACCGAATTTTAAGTTAAATTTAAAAATACTAAGTTTTTTCTTATTCTAAAATGGCACTAAATCCACAAGCTGAAGAGCTAAACAAGATAATCAAGGAAAACAGCGCAATATATGAATTATTGTCAGAGAAAGGCAAAGCTATTTTCTTTCCAAAGAAAGGGATACTTGGACAGACAGCAGAAGCAAAAGGAAAGAGAATAAATGCTACAATTGGAGCTGCAATTGAAGATGATGGAACTCCAATGAGATTAAATTCAATTGCAAAGAATATTTCTTTAGAGCCAAAAGATGTTTTTCCTTATGCTCCAAGTTATGGTAAGCCAGAGTTAAGAAAGAAATGGAAGGAGATGATGCAAAAGAAAAATCCTTCACTAAAAGCAGAGATAAGCCTGCCTGTTGTGACAAATGCATTGACGCATGGAGCAAGCATGGCTGGTTATATGTTTATGAATCCCGGAGACAAGATAATAACAACAGATAAGTTCTGGGGAAATTACAAATTAACATTTGAGAATGCTTATGATGCAAAATTAGAAACATTCAATACATTCAAAGATAATGGATTTGACACTGAAAGCTTTAAGAAAAAAATAGAAGAAGAAAAAGGAAATATCATTATTCTTCTTAATTTTCCAAATAATCCAACTGGATATAGCCCTACAGAAAAAGAAGCAAAAGAGATAGTTGAAATAATAAAACAAAGCGCTGAAAAAGGAAACAAGATAGCTGTAATGATAGATGATGCTTATTTTGGATTAGTATACAAAGAGGGGATCTATAAAGAATCTATTTTCGCTAAACTAGCTGATTTACATGAAAATATTCTAGCAATAAAGATAGATGGAGCAACAAAAGAAGATTATGTGTGGGGTTTGAGGGTTGGCTTTATAACATATGGTATCAAAGGTGGAAATAAAGAATTGTATGCTGCTCTGGAAGATAAGACAGGAGGAGCAATAAGAGGGGGTATTTCAAATGCTTCTCATGCATCACAAAGTTTAGTGTTAAATTCATTTAATTCAGAAAATTATGATAAAGAAAAAAAGGAAAAATATGAATTATTAAGAGCAAGATGCGAAAAAGTAGCTGAGGTTTTAAAAGATAAAAAATTCTCTGAGGTATTTACACCATACCCATTTAATTCAGGGTATTTCATGTGCATAGAGCTTAAAGAAGGAATAGATGCTGAAAAAGCAAGGCAAACATTACTTGAAAAATATGATACAGGAGTTATTGCAATCCAGAATATGTTAAGAATAGCTTTTTCAAGTGTAGCTGAAAAAGATATACAAGAATTATTTGATAATATCTACAATGCATGTAAGGAGGCAAAATGAATATCGATGAAAAAAGTAAAAGTAAATTAGAAGCATTAAATAATCCGAATGTTATAAAGATTATTGAAAGGTATGTTGAACTATGCAAACCAGATAAAGTCACTGTCTTAGATGATTCTAAAGAGGATATTAATTACGTAAGAGAATTAGCTTTAAAGAATAAAGAAGAAAAAAAGCTGAAGATGCAAGGCCATACAATCCATTTTGATGGAATAAGTGACCAGGGAAGAGATTTGATAAACACAAGAGTGATGGTTCCAAAAGGAACAAAGCTAAGCAAAGCAATAAAAACAGTTGACAGGGAAGAAGGCCTTAAAGAAATAATGGAATTACTGGATGGGATAATGAAAGGCAAAGAGATGATTGTGTGTTTCTTCTGCCTTGGGCCAGTGAGTTCAAAATTCTCAATACCTGCTTTGCAGTTAACTGACTCATCTTATGTTGTTCACAGCGAAACAATACTATACAGGCCAGGCTATGAAGAATTTAAAAGACTTGATGGCTCTGATAAGTTCTTTCATTTCATACATTCTGCTGGAGAGTTAGATGAAAGAATGAATTGCAAGAACCCTGACAAGAGAAGAATATATATGGACCTAGAAGAAGAAAGGGTTTTCACAATAAACAATCAGTATGCAGGCAATAGCGTAGGATTAAAAAAGCTATCATTGAGATTAGCTATAAGCAAAGCCCACAAAGAAGACTGGCTTTGCGAGCATATGTTTTTGATGGGTATACATCCAGAAGCAAAAGATAGAGTTACTTATTTTGCAGGAGCATTCCCAACTGCCTGCGGAAAAACATCAACTGCAATGGTTCCTGGACAGACAATAATTGGAGATGATATTGCTTATGTAAGGGCAGGTAAAGACGGAATAGCATATGCTGTTAATGTTGAGCAGGGCATATTTGGCATTATAGCTGATGTTAATGAAGTGGATGATCCATTGATCTATAAAGCATTGACAACTGAAAGAGAAGTCATATTCTCTAATGTTTTAGTAAAAGAAGATGTTCCTTATTGGCTTGGGATGGGTAAAGAGATTCCAAAAGAAGGCTATAACTATGCAGGTGACTGGAATGAAGGTAAACAAGATGCGAAAGGAAAACCAATAAGCCCAGCTCACAAGAATGCACGATATTGCATCAGGATCAGCGAACTAGACAATGCTGATAAGGATTTAGATAATCCAGAAGGTGTTCCAGTTCAAGCATTTATTTATGGCGGCAGAGATTCAGATACAAATCCGCCTGTTGTTGAGTCATTAAGCTGGAGTCATGGTGTTTTTGTTGGTGGAGTTATTGAATCTGAAACAGTAACAGGAACAAGTGACAAGGCTGGAATGTAAAAAGACAATCCAATGTCAAATATTGAGTTTTTGACAGTGG